>NZ_JANSHP010000067.1:89390-220593 GCF_047502605.1 Synechococcus sp. RC10A2 | reverse complement strand
TGTTTGGGTTCGGGTCGTGTGGTGTGGAGGGGCGTGGTGTGGATGAGTTGTTGGAAGTGGTATACTGGATGTGTGTTGTGGTGTTGCCCATCGGGTTGTCCTATCTCGCGATGTGTGAAGCAGACATCCAAACTTGCCCGCGCCAATTCCCCTGAGGAGTGTAGCATGTGGGTACGACGCCGAGCCAGCATCAGTCGGAATGAGACAGTTCACACCGTGCTGGGGGTACGATTCGATTGGGACGAGGCGATGGAGGCAAAAGTAGAAAAGTATCAGTCTGCGCTGTGGACGCTTCTGAACGAGTTTGGCGTGATGCCGAACGAGCGGGAGATTCTTGGGTGTTCAGAGGCTGATGAGTGGCTGTCGCGCCTGCGTGACTGCTTGTCTGTAGAAGACGCCTCCCAGCGACAGGACTGCGTGCGTCAGTGGTCTTTGAGGGTTCCGCTGCCCGATTCGTACACGCACATGGTTTCGTCCGAGCGGCTCAAGTGGTCGCTTGTGGAGTATGTGTTGGGGTTGCACTATCGCGGCGAACTGGAGGATGCGCGCATGCTGCGTCAGGTGTTGGCGTGGCTGGAGGGCGCGCAACCGTTTCTGGGCGAAAAACTTCGCGTGCCGCGCCTCTTGTAAATGTTCTGCCGACACCGACCTACTGGTTCAGAACCCCGGCGGCAGCCTACCGCCGAGGCTGTGTGCCCGACGCGCCGAGAGGGAAATAGTTGATACTATCCTGTTCGCACATGCGGGTGAGCACCTCATCGGCGCGGGCGAAGCAGACATCCAAGCTTGCCCGCGCCAATTCCCCTTAGGATAGGGAGGGTGCGCTTAGCGTGTTATGTTGTCAGCAATTGTGCGGCGCATAATCGCAACGGCAATCGCTTTTGCGGGGGGCGTGTGGTGCAGCGACTGGCTCGCCTCCTGCACGCGCTCGTCACGGATGTCGGGCGTATTAGCCAGCATGCGAGCGATCTCGCGCGCCAGCCGCTCATCTTCAGCTTCAGGCGCAACAAACGGCGCGGGCACTGGCTCCAGCGGTTGCACCACTGCCCGTTGTCGTCGGTACGCCTGCGCAACCTTCCGCAGCTCCTCAAGCGAGATTTGCATCGTCTGCCTCCTGTCTTGCTGAGATTCAGCAAGCCAGAAGCAGGCAACCTGGCTATCTGCCGCTGCCGCGACAGACCCATAGGCTTTGCGCCCCTGCATCACTACAGGTTTGCCTTTTACTGCCTCGGCTCACTCCACACCTATTATCGGCAGGCTCCGCCGAAATCTTGAGTCGTCATACGCCGCTCGTTTCCAAAATCCTGCGCAGTCGCTGGATTTCGTCGCGCAAGATAGCAGCGCGCTCGAACTCCAGCGCTTTGGCGGCTTGGCGCATCTCCTGCTCCAAGCGGTCAATCACCAGCGGCAGGTCCTCGAACGCCACACGGTCGGTGTCCACAATCTGGTAGCTCGCGCGCTCTTCGGCGACCTTGTAGGCGCGCACGGTCTCGCGCACCTCTTTGCGCACCGTTTCGGGCGTGATGCCGTGCCGCTGATTATACTCCATCTGCACCTGTCGGCGGCGGTTCGTCTCGTCGATGGCGCGTTGCATCGAGCCAGTGATGCGGTCGGCATACAGGATGACTGTCCCGAACTTGTTGCGGGCGGCGCGCCCGATGGTCTGAATCAGCGAGGTCTCCGAGCGCAAAAAGCCTTCTTTGTCGGCGTCCAGGATTGCCACCAGCGACACTTCGGGCAAGTCCAGCCCCTCGCGCAGCAGGTTCACCCCGACCACCACATCGTAGGTTCCCAAGCGCAGGTCACGCAGAATCTCCGCCCGCTCCAGCGACTGCACATCCGAGTGGAGATACTGCACGCGGATGCCCAACTCCTGCAAGTAGTTCGTAAGGTCTTCTGCCATCTTTTTGGTGAGGGTGGTCACCAGCGTACGCTCGTTGCGTTCGATGCGCTGTCGGATCTCGGCGATAAGGTCGTCGATTTGCCCCTGCGTGGGGCGCACGACGACCTCGGGGTCTAATAGCCCTGTCGGGCGGATAATCTGCTCCACAATCTGCTGGCTCACCTGGCGTTCAAAGGGACCAGGCGTCGCCGAGACGAAGATGACCTGTCCGACGCGCTGCAGGAACTCCTCGAAGCGCAGCGGGCGGTTGTCCAGCGCAGAAGGCAGGCGGAAACCGTACTCCACCAGCGTGCGTTTGCGCTGCAGGTCGCCGTTATACATCGCGCGGATCTGCGGAATCGTCTGGTGCGACTCGTCGACAAACAGCAGGTAGTCGTCGGGGAAGTAGTCCAGCAGCGTGTAGGGCGGCTCGCCGGGCTTGCGCCCGTCAAAATAGCGCGAGTAGTTCTCGATGCCGTTGCAGTAGCCCAGCTCGCGCATCATCTCCAAGTCCATCTCGACGCGCTGGCGGATGCGCTGCGCTTCAATCAGCCGCCCTTGCGACTCGAAGTAGGCGACCTGCGCCTCCAGCTCTTCGCGTATCTGGGCGGTGATGGCGTCCATCCTGTCCCACGGCGTGACATAATGCGTCGCGGGGAAGAAGTTCGCCCGCTCCAGCTCGGCAATCGTCTCGCCCTTGAGCGGGTCGTACTCGGTGATGCGCTCCACCTCGTCGCCGAAGAGTTCGATGCGCGTGATATACTCCTCGTCGGCGGGCTGCACATCGATCACATCGCCGCGGATGCGGAAAGTACCGCGTCCCAGCACCATGTCGGAGCGCACATACTGCAGTTCTACGAGACGCATCGCCAGCTCGCGCGGGTCGAGTCGGTCACCGCGCCGCACGGTGACGATGCTGCGCAGGTACTCTTGGGGCGACCCCAGCCCGTAGATGCTGGAGACGCTCGCGACCACGATTACATCGCGTCGTTCCAGCACGGCTTGCGTGGCGGCGTGGCGCAGGCGGTCGATCTCGTCGTTGATGGAAGCGGTCTTCTCGATATAAGTATCGGTCTGGGGCACATACGCTTCGGGCTGGTAGTAGTCGTAGTAGCTGATGAAAAAGTGGACCGCGTTTTCGGGGAAGAAGGCGCGAAACTCTTGGCATAATTGCGCCGCGAGCGTCTTGTTGTGCGCGATCACGAGCGCGGGGCGCTGCACGGCGGCAATCACCGACGCCATCGTGAAGGTCTTGCCTGTGCCTGTCGCTCCCAGCAGCGTCTGAAACTCGTACCCGCGCTGGAGGCCCGCCACCAGCTGGGCAATCGCCTGGGGCTGGTCGCCGCGCGGCTCGAACGCCGTGCTTAGTTTGAACATGCTCGGAAATTATACCCGTAGGTACGCTTGCCTGAGATGGCATAACCCCTATGTGCGCACGGGTCAGTTTCGGCGAGGGCGGTTGTGGGCGCGGTTTATCGTGTGGCGGCTGCGCGAGGGGTGGGCGCGCCTGCCGATAGGGGTGCGCTTTCTGTGGATGCTGCTTGGCGTGATGCTGGGGCTAATGACGCCGCTACTTGGCATAGGCTACCTCTTCCTGCAGCGGTCGCTCGAAGCACATCGGCAGTTCGTGCAGTATCAACGACTCGCCGCTGCCGTAAGCGCACTGGATCGCGAGATTGCCGCGCTGCTGCGCCAAGTGCAGGATTACACCGTCTGGAACGATGCGCACGCGGCGGTACAGCGGCGCGACACCGAATGGGTGCGTCGCAACATCGTGGACTGGCTGCCTGGGCAGTTTTACTACGATTTCGCTATGGTCGTGGACGCCGAGGGCGCGTGGGTGGTGCACACGGCAGGTGAGTGGGAGTGGCTACGGCGAACCGCGCCGTTTCAGCAGGCAATGCGCGGTATCGGCAACGCGGGATTGCATCGTCGGGGCGAGCGAATTTACATCCTTGCTGCCGCGCCTATCGTTGACGATCAGTGGCTTCATCCCCCAGCAGGTGTGCTGATAGTCGGCAAGGCGATTGATGAGACGCTCCTACGGCGCGTGAGTCAGTCGGCAGGGCACACAGGCGCATTGCGGGTGCGGGCAGTTATGAATCCTCCCTCACCTCCCTTACTAAGGGGGGAGAGGGCAAGGGAGTGGGGGGATTCGAACCGTGTGTTCACTACAGCCGGTGCTCAAGCTCTCCTCAATGTATCCCAACTCCTCTACGACAGCGCGGGTCGCCCGATTGCGTGGCTCCAGGTAGAGCCGCCACGCGCGGAGCAGGCGTGGCTGCTGCACGCGCTATGCCTGACCAAGCAGTATCTGTTCGTGTTTGGCGGCGCGCTCGCGCTGACTGCCAGCCTGACAATGGTACTGCTTCTGAAGAGCCAGCTACGGCGGTTCACCGTCGCGATTCAGCGGCTCGCCACAGGGGACTGGGATGCGCGGGTCGCCTACCCCGCGCGCGACGAGTTCGGCTACCTTGCCCACGCCTTCAACCAGATGGCGTTGCAACTGCAGCAGGCGTTCGAGATGCAGGAGCAACAGCGGGAGGAATTGCTCGCCCAGAAAGAGGAGCTGGAGCGCGTGCATCAGCAGCTCCAGCAGGCGCATCAGGAGCTGGCGACGCTGAACGCTGAACTGGTAGAGGCAAACCGCGCGCTGGCGCAAGCCGCCGTCACGGACGGACTGACAGGGTTAAAGAACCACCGCGCCTTCCAAGAGGCGTTGCACAGCGCAGCGCAGATGGCGGAACGGCTCCAGCAGCCCCTGTCGCTAATTATGTTCGACATCGACCACTTCAAGCAGTTCAACGACCGTTTCGGGCATCCCGCAGGAGATGAGCTATTGCAGCAAGTAGCGCAGGTGCTACGCGAGTCGGCGCGGGCGTATGATGTCGCGGCGCGCTACGGGGGCGAGGAGTTCGCGCTGCTGCTGCCCAACACCGCGCTCGAACAGGCAGTTCAGGTCGCCGAGCGACTGCGCCAGCAGATACGCGCGATTAAGAATCCGCGCGTGCCCATCTCTGCGAGTTTCGGCGTGGCGACCTATCGGCGCGGGACGCCCCCCGCAACGCTGGTCTACGAAGCGGACGCCGCACTCTACCGCGCTAAGCGCAACGGGCGCGACCAAGTATGCGTCTACCAGCCTGAAGCGGCGTAGAGGAGGTTGCTTCGCGCACTCGCACTACAAAACGGCGTCTCTGTAGGGGCAGGCCTCCGTGTCTGCCCACTCGCATGTCGAAATCATATCGCGAAGGCACTTATTAGACGGTATCGAGAGTACGCCTCCAATTGCCCCATCCGTACAGAAATGGGTATACTCATAGGGCGTAAGGATTCGCTATGCGCTACATTCCGAGCATCGGCATGGAGGTACACGCGCAGCTCTTGACGGAGAGTAAGATGTTCTGCGCGTGCCCGACGCGGTTCGGCGACCTGCCTAACACGAATGTGTGCCCCATCTGTCTGGGGATGCCTGGCGTGCTGCCTGTGCCCAACAAGCGAGCGGTCGAGCATGTGATTCGCACCGCGCTCGCGCTGAACTGCCAGATTGCCCCCGTCGCGATGTTCTACCGCAAAAATTACTTCTATCCCGACTTGCCGAAGGGCTACCAGATTTCGCAGTACGGTGAGGTGCATCCGATCGGCACGCGCGGGCATTTGGAAATCGAGGTCGAGGGCGAGCGGTTCCCCGTGCGTATCCGCCGCGTGCATCTGGAAGAGGACACGGGCAAGCTGTTCCACTACCTACCAGGCGAGAGCGAGGTGGACTTCAACCGCGCAGGCGCGCCGCTGATGGAAATCGTCACTGACTTCCCGCCCGATTTGCACTCCGCCGAAGCCGCGAAAGAGTACCTCGTGCAACTGCGCGCGGTGCTGACCTACTTGGGCGTATGCGACGGCAAGATGGAGGAGGGTTCACTGCGCTGCGAGCCGAACATCAGCGTCGCGCCCGCAGGCAGCGCGCAATTAGGCGTCAAGACCGAGCTGAAAAACCTCAACTCGTTCCGCTCCGTCGTGCGCGGCATCGAGTTCGAAGTGGAGCGGCAGATAAAAATCCTGCAGGAAGGTGGGCAGGTCGTCCAAGAGACGCGCGGCTGGAGCGAAGAGGGCGCGTACAGCTTCCCCATGCGCACCAAAGAGTACGAGCAAGACTACCGCTACTTCCCCGAACCCGATATTGTGCCGATTCAGATTACCGATGAGTGGCTGGAAGCGCTGCGGGCGACGATTCCCGAACTGCCGCTGCAGAAAGCCGACCGCTACCGCAACGAGTACGGGCTGGGCGCGACCGAGACGCGCCTCCTGACCGCCGACATCCACACGGCGACCTACTTCGAGCAGTGCGTCGCGCTGGGCGTCGAGCCGAAGACCGCCTGCAACTGGATTACCGTCGAGCTGCAAGCGCACCTGAACGAAACGAATACCGACATCCGCGACTCGAAGCTGCAGCCTGCCCACCTTGCGGACCTGATTGAGCTTTTACAGAAAGGCGTCATTTCGGGGCGCATCGCCAAAGAGCTGTTCGACGAAGTATTCCAGTCGGGCGAGATGCCTTCTAAGATTGTGCAGGCGCGGGGGCTGGTGCAGATTTCCGACGAGGACGCGCTGCGCGCCGCCGCACGCAAGGTCATCGCCGAGAACCCCGAGGTGGTCGAAAAGTACCGCGCGGGCAAAACGAGCGTGCTGGGCTTCCTGGTCGGGCAGATGATGCGCGAGACGCAAGGACGCGCCAACCCGCAACGCGCGGGCGAAATCCTACGCGAGGAGCTGGACTAACATGCACGCACGCAAGTTTCTACGGTATGGGATTAGCCTAATTATGATTGGGCTGGGCGTCGGGGTGATTTACTACGAGTATTTTCTATTCAAGCGCACGGAGGGGCTGCTGCTGGGCGTGCTGCTGATTGGTTGGGCGTTCGTGCGTGTGTGGATGTTTCGGCGGTTTGTGGAGCGTCACGCTCCCAATCAACCGAAGGAATAGCGATGGGGCTAAAACTGTTCGGCTGGAGGAAGTCGAAGCGGTCGTCGCCAGAGGCGCTGCCGCCGAAGCGACTGCTAATGCCGTTTAGCAACACGGCAGACGACCGCGAGGCGCTGCGCTTTGCCTACGAGATGGCGCAGGTGTTCGACGCGCAGTTGACCGTGCTGTGCCTGGTGGAGACGCCGCGCTCGATAGGGCTGCAAGCGTGCCCCCCAGAGCGCGTGCAGGAGGGCGAGCTGGCAGCCGCCGCCGCCCGCGAAATCGCCGAAGAGCTGGGCGTATCCGAACCGCAGATTGTCGTGCGCCCCACGCACCACTGCGGCTACGCCATCGTGAACGCGGCGGAAGAGTTCCAAACCGATTTGCTGTTTATCACGGCGCGCTACCGCAACGGACGCGCGCGCCCCGCGCTGGACGACACCGTCGAAGTCGTGCTGCGCAAGGCGCGCTGCCAAGTCTGGCTCTACGGCGCGCCCCAGGAGGCAGACTAACGATGCGAATTGTCATCATGGGCTGCGGACGCACGGGCTCGATGCTCGCCCTGCTAATGAGCCACGCAGGGCATCAGGTAACGGTCATCGAGCGGTCGCAGGACGCGCTGATGCGCCTGGGCAAGAAGCACGCTTGCACGATTGTCGTCGGCGACGGGCTGGACGAAGATACCCTGCGCCGCGCAGAGGTCGACAAAGCGGACGCTTTCATCGCCTGCACCAACGGCGACAACACGAACCTGATGGTGGTGCAGATGGCGCGGGAATTGTTCGGCGTGCAGCGCGTCGCCGCGAAGGTGAACGACCCCGTGCGCGCAGAAGCCTACCGCGAGTACGGTATCTTCACCGTCACCAGCGGCGCCATCTTGGCGGGCTACCTGCGCGACTGGCTGCTGGGCAACCCCGCCCAAAATATCGAACACTACAATCAGTTCTATCCTGAACTCAGGCAGCTGCTGGAGGACTAATCGATGCAACGGTTGGGTACGCTGGCGGTGCTAAGTTTGACGCTATTCGCCTGCCAAGACGCGCCGACACCCCCAACCGAATCGTTTCAGTTCCCGATGGCGGTATTTGTGCAGGGCAAGCCCAACGACTTCTGGGACGCCGTGCTAAACGGGATGCGCCAACGCTTGAACCTGCCTGGCGTGCAACTGGAGACGGTCTTTTTCACAGCGGCGGAGCGCGAGGGTGCCGCGCGGCGCGTCGTTGAAGGCGACTGGCGCGCAGTCGCCTTCTGCGCCCCCAACGACGCCTGGGCGAAGCAGACGGTCGAACAGGCGATTCAGGAGGGCGTACCTGTGGTGCTGGTGGGCGCGGATTTGCCGAACACAACACGCTTGGGCTATGTCAGCACTTACTACTATGACGCGGGGCGGCGGGCAGGCATTTGGTACGCCCAGCGCGTGTCTGCAGGTGAAATTGTCGTGGTCGCAGGGCATCCCGTGCCGTGCGCCGTCTCCGAATTCTGGGAAGGCTTCCGACACGGACTGCTGTTCAATCGTCGCCTGACCGCGCGCCTAATACCCTTGAGCGATAGCCGAAACGCGCCGTCGGTGATTCAAAAACTGGCATCCGAGCCGCGCGTGCAGGGTATCTTCATGATGGGCGCGGAGGTCGCACAGCAGGGAATCGGCGTCGCGCGCCCAAAAAATTGTGGCGCACTCAGTTGGCGCGAATCGGCAAAGGACTGGTATCTCGCCCGCCAGATCGACTTGCTGGTTTTGGAGCGCCCCGAAGAGATTGGCGTGCGCGCCGCGAACTTGATGCGCAACCTTAGTCAAGGGCGCGGCGGCGACTTGCAAATCGTCTATGTGCCCTACGAGTGGCGCGCCCGCTGACTGAAAAACTGGCAATTCTCGCGAGGGCTATGAGACACCATTCGGCGTATACTTTAGGAAAGGACAGCGTGGAGGCGTGGCTGTGAACCTGAAGGCGTTGCGTGTGCTGGAAGGGGAGTCCCAGCGCACGACCGAATGGACAACACGCCTGCCGAGGGGGCGCGAGCACTCGATGCGCACCATCCAAAACCTAATCCAGCCTGTCCGCGTGTGGGTGAACCCTGACCACACCGTCGAGACGGCGCTGCTGCTGATGCGGGGGCATCGCCTGCAAGGGCTGCCCGTGTACGAAAGCGGGCAAGTGCTGGGGCTTGTGGCGCTAGAGAACCTGCTGGGTGTCGCCCTCGACACCCCTGTACGCGAGGTGATGACCACCGACTTGATGGTCGCCACGCCGCAGACGCCCCTGCGCGTCGTCGCCGACTGGCTCCAACGCCACCGCCAAACGCTAATCCCCGTCATGGAAAACGAGCGACTCATCGGCATCATCAGCGTGTTCGACCTGCTCTCCGAAATCGGGCGCAGCTACGACCCTATGACGGGGCTGCCTTGGTCAGACTACCTGCGTGAATGGAGCATCGAGCAACTCGCGGCAGGCAACGAGATAACTGTCATCTTTTTCGATTTGGACAACTTCGGCACTTTCAATAAGCGATACGGACACTTGGTGGGAGATGAGGTGCTGCGGCGCGTCGCGCAGCTGCTGGCGAGCGAGATTGACCCCCAAACCGATGTGGTCTGTCGGTGGGGCGGCGATGAGTTCGCGATTGCCACTCTGCGCCGCCGCGAAGAGGCAGGGCTGCTGGCGCACCAACTAAGTCGACAGATTGCCAGCATTCAGCTGCCTGAAGTCGATATTCCCCTCACGGTCTCCTACGGGTATCAAGGCGGCAAGCGCACGCGCGAGCGCGAACAGGTGCATTACGCCGCCACCGTCGACAATCTGGTTAACCTCGCGAGCCAAGAGTGTATGATGATGAAGGGCTTGGTGCCGCGCGCGGCGCAGGGGGGGCAACTCGCGCTGCCCATTCAGGCGGTCGTGGAGACGCCCCCGCCGTCCGAACGACGCATCAAAATCCAGAGCGTCTCCTACGAGCGCGAGGGGCGACGCGCTAAAGCGCGTATCTACCTGCAGGCAGAGAACCGCGTGCTGGAAGGCGCGGCGGAGGGTGAGGCGAACCCGCAACGCCTCCTCGCCGAAGCGACCCTCAACGCCCTCAAACCGCTGACCCCCGCCAGCGTGCAAATCAGCCTCCTCCAAATCGAAGAAACGCAAGGCGAGGCGGGACGCGCCATCGTGAATGTCGTCGTGCTGTGGGAGAACGGCGAGACCCGACAGGAACTGGTCGGCAGCGCGCTTATCCGCGACGACCCGTACCGCGCTGTCGCCGCCGCCGTGCTGGATGCCCTCAACCGACTGCTGCGACGACTGCTGGATAATGTGTAAGCGCAGCCTCGCGCCCATCAGCAGGAAACGGTTTCGCCAACGCGAACAGACTCTCCATGCGACGACGAACCGCCTTGCAGGAGTGGCAGCCGAAAACGCAGGAGAAACTGCTGATTATTCACGCCGACGATATGGGGATGTCCCACTCGGCGAACCGCGCGACGATTCAAGCGTTCGAATCGGGCGCGATTAGCAGCGCCAGCCTGATGATGCCCTGCGCATGGGTCGCGGAAGCGGCAACATGGATCAAGAAGAATCCCAACGCCGATGTGGGCTTGCACCTGACCCTCACCAGCGAGTGGCTCACGAACCGCTGGCGCCCCGTCGCCCCCGCCGACAAGGTAAAGGGGCTGCTGGACGCGCAGGGCTATATGTGGCGCAGCGTCGAGGAGGTCGTGCGCCACGCCAGCCCGCAAGAGGTAGAGACCGAAATTCGCGCCCAAATCGAACTCGCGCTTCGCATGGGGCTCAAACCAACCCATCTCGACTCGCATATGGGCACGCTGTACGCCGATGTGCGGTTCTTCGAAGTCTTTCTGAAAGTGGCGATGGAGTACCGCATTCCGCCGATGGTGTTCAGCCCTACGCCTGAAATCATGGCGATGGCGGCAGCGCGCGGCATAAACTATCGCGACGCATTCCAACGCATCGAAGCGGCAGGGCTGCCCCGAATCGATTACCTCAACCCCCAGTACGCGCCTGGCGAAAGCAAAGAGAGGCACCGCCAACGCCTGCACGACTACCTGCGCACGCTCAAGCCCGGCGTGAATGAACTGATTGTGCATCTGGGCATGGACGACCCCGAAGGCAACGCCATCACGGGCGGCTGGCGCTACCGCGTGCAGGAACTGGAAATCCTTCAAGAACCTGAATTCAAGCGTATCTTACAAGAGCAGAAAATCCGCCTCTTTACCTATCGCGAACTGGCAAAGATGTATAATTATGGCTAAAGCACGGGGTGGGGGCGCACAGAGAACCACTCGATCTCGGGAAACAAACGGGAACGAGTTTCGTCTATAGCAACCAAGCAGTTCTGAATATTTGTTAGTGCAAGAGGTAGGCAGATATGCGAGGGTCTGATGGGGAGCAGGGAGATTTACGGCGCTACCGCGCGACGATACGGCGTGCGCGGCGACTGATGCGTGAGGGGCGCGCCGCCGCGTCGACGCCCAATTACCTGAGCGCATGCCTTGGGCGCGAGCAGGAACTTCAGCGGATAGCGCAGTGGTATCACGCGCCGAACGCGCCGCTGCTGACGCTCATCGGTGAGTCGGGCATCGGGAAGACGCACCTGGGATGCGCGTTCCTTGGGCAAATGCTCGATTCGGGCGTCCCTTGCGTCTATGTGAACCTGACCCTGTTGAAGACCGCAGACGAGATTCTCGCGTCGCTGTTCCACACGCTCGATATCTCGTTCCCTCTGCCAGGCTGGCGACGGTTGCTTGGAAGCCTATTTGCGGGCGGCGCGCTCATCGTATTGGATGATTTTGACCACCTGCTGCCTAACGGCGCGGCGTCTGTGCAGGCGTTGCTGGAAGCTGCGCCTAACGCCAAGATTCTGGCGACCTCGCAACAGCCGTTGGGGTTGGCGGTTGAGCAGACGCTGAACCTACAGCCGCTGCCGCTGCCGCCCACAACGCTCACATCACTGGACGCTCTGAAGGAATATCCAAGCGCCGCACTGGTGCTTCAGCAGATAGGGGCGCTGCCTAAGCTCATGCCGAAAGACATCGGCGAAATTGCGCAGTTGTGCACCGAATTGAAAGGACATCCTGGCAAACTGGTCACTTTAGGGCTATATCTGCACCACGATTTCCGCTGCTTGCACAACCCACAGCTTCGCTCCAAGCTTGGACTTCTCCCCAAGCACTCACAGACGCGGAACCCGCAGAGGGAACACCCGTGTCTAATGCCCGTGCTTCGTGAAGAGGAGTTGCGCATCCTGAGATGCCTGCTGGTATTTGCGGAGGACTTCGAGACTGCGGCGGCAGCGGCGGCGGCGCAGATTAGCCCCGCGGCGATGCAGTCATTTCTCGACGCCATGACGCAGCGCCAGCTTCCGCACGATGCCAGAACGCAGCGAAGCTTCCTGCAGCAGTCGGGTGCCCAAATATTAGATTTGAAATGGTATCGCATCCACCCCCAGATGCGCCCCCTCATCCCGCCCCTTTCGGAAGGGGAACGGCAGGTCGTGATGGCGCGCCTGCACGACTACTACTGGCGTTGCCTGCAGCGCCTCCCAGACGAGCTACCTGTTGACAGGATACGCTTATGGTGCTTCCAACAGGTGAATACGCTTCGCAGCGTGCTGGAATACTTAGCGGAGCAGAAGCGATATACGGAACTTGCGGCGGTTCTGGGGCAACTGACTCGCATGTGCGCCAATCGTCCGCCCGCAAAGCTTTTAGACTGGGGTTACGATTACATACAGCGCACACCAGATACTCCCGACGCGGCGCGCGCGGCGGTCGCCTACGCTATCTTCGACGGGCTTACCAGCACCCAACAGAATGAGCGCGCGGCAGAACTCGTGCGCTTGTTGGAACCTTTCCCGGAATATGCCTACCGCGTCGGACGATTCTGGCACGATATGGGCGAAGGCGACCGTGCCCACCAATACTACCGCATAGCCTGGGAGCAAGCCGAGTCTACTCGCGCCCGCGAAGCGGCAGTGATGAACGCCGCAAGCTTAGCCGAGTGCGAAGCGGTCATCGGCAACCTCCGAATGGCAGAAGGTATCCTGCGCGACATCAAACAGCCCCCCTCTTTCTGGCGCATGTCCAGCGAAGTGCGTATCTGGGTTCACTATGTCGACGGCTATGCGAACTACCAGCAGGGGCGCTTCCAACGCAGCCGCGAACTGTACAGGGAATGCTTGAAGATGAAGACCTCCCGGAAGCTGAAGGTCTTTATCGATAACAGTGCGCGCCGCGAGCTGAGCCGTGTCTGCTTGGAACTGGGCGACTACGCACGGGCGGAAAGGTATGCGCTGGAAGGTCTTGAGGAGTGCGACGCTACGCCCGCGCTTCCCCTCCGATCGCGCCACGCCCTTGAGGCTTGCTTAGGCGACTTGGACGCGGTGCTGGGGCGCTATGACGATGCGTTCCAACGCCACCTGCCCACGCTGGAGTTTTGGCAGAAAGAGAAGCAGCCACGCTGGGTCTGCTGGACTCTCAACCGCCTCGCGGAAATTGAACTCTTGGCGCGCGACGCCGATCACCCATGGCGGCTGGCACACGCGATGGGACGCGACGCACACAGCCTGCTACAAGAGGCGTGGGAGGTTATCGAACCAACCTACATGAACCTGCCTCACAAGTCGCGCACGCTGCACAACCTCGGCTGGCTCGCCTGGCACGAAGGGCGTCTGGACGAAGCGGAGCAGTACCTGACCCGCGCGCAGGAAATCCGTCAAACCTACGGCAACGAGTACGGCGTCGCCCGCACGCTGGAAATCCTCGCGCGACTCCGAGCCAGCCAGCAACGCTACGACGAGGCGCGCGACCGCTTCCGTCACGCCAGCGCCATCCGCCAACGGCTGGACGCCAAGCTGTACCCCGCCATAAAACACTGCAACCTCTCCATACAACGCAGTTCTAAACATCGCTGACCAAAAGATTCCCAAACGTCCGCAGGCATGGTACACTTCTGTTTATGCGCACGCGCCCTGAACGCCGTCCCATCCGCACGCTGGATGAGCAGCTGGTCAACCGCATCGCTGCAGGAGAGGTGGTGGAACGCCCCGCATCCGCGCTGAAGGAACTCATCGAGAACGCGCTCGACGCGGGCGCGATGCGCCTCGAAATCGAGGCGGAGATGGGCGGCAGGCGGCTGATTCGCGTGCGCGACGACGGCATCGGCATGACCCGCACGGACGCCCTGCACGCCCTGCAGCGGCACGCCACCTCCAAAATCGCCTCCGACGCCGACCTGATGCGCATCACCACGCTGGGCTTCCGCGGCGAGGCGCTGCCCAGCATCGCCAGCATAAGCCGCATGGAAATCCTCACCCGCGCCTTCGAGGAAGATACGGGCACACGCATCGTCGTCGAAGGTGGCGAGGTCAAGAGCGTCGAGGAGGTCGGTGCGCCGATTGGCACGACCGTCACTGTGCGCGACCTGTTTTACAATGTGCCCGCCCGCCTGAAGTTCCTCAAGACTGTGCCCACCGAGCTGGGACACATGATCGAGACGGTGACGCGCTACGCTTTTGCCTACCCCGATGTGTCGTTTCGGCTGGTACACGAGCGGCAGGAGCTGATTTTCACGCCTGGCAACGGCGACCTGCTGACGGCGGCGGCGTCTATTTGGGGGCGCGAGACGGTGCAGGGGATGGTGTCGGTAGACTACGAGCGCGACGGTATCCGCGTGTGGGGGCTGATTGCCCCACCGCACCAGACGCGCCCCACACGCCAGCACCAATACTTTTTCGTGAACCTGCGCCCCGTGCGCAACAAGACGCTGACCGCCGCGCTGGACGAGGCGTACAAAACCCTCACGCCCGAAAAACGCTACCCCGCCTGCATCCTGCTGGTGGGCATCGACCCGCGCCAAGTGGATGTGAATGTGCATCCCGCGAAGATCGAGGTGCGCTTCCAGCGCGAGCAGGCGGTCTTTGAGGCGGTGGTGAACGCCATTCGCGCCGCGTTGCTGCAGCACGGGATGATTCCGAGCGCGCTGCCGCCAAGCGCGTCGCGCGGGCAGACGATTACCCCCCCGCGTCCGCCCGACGCTGAGACGATTCACCAGATTCTGATGCAACGCGCGGGGCTCGCGCCAGCAGAGGCGGTTGGGACGCCCGCGCACCCAGAAACGCATATGGACGCGGACGGGACAGCCGCGTTCCCAGAACTGCATTCAGCGGCGGTCGAGACGCCCGCGTACCCAGAAACGCCTGCGAATGCAGACCCGTTCGTGAGCGCGAGGCACGCCGTTGCGCCGACGCCCACACCCGCCGACGAGACGCCCTCGCTGCTGGAAACAGAACCCCTGCAAACGACTCACCTGCCCTTCGCCCACCTGCTGGATGACCTCTACATTCTGGGGCAAGTGCGCAATACCTACATCGTGGCGTCCACGCGGCAGGGGCTGGTGATTATCGACCAGCATGTCGCCCACGAGCGCGTGCTGTACGAGCAACTGTGCTACAGGCGCGGCGCATCGCCCATCCCGAAACAGCACCTGCTGACCCCCGAAACGCTGCAACTGAGTCGGCGCGACGCGCTGCTGCTGCACGAGAAACTGCCCGAACTGGAGGCAATCGGCTTCGAGCTGGAGCCGTTCGGCGTGGATACCTACCTGATTCGTGCCGTGCCCGCCGCACTGAAAGGCGACCCTGTGCAGACCTTGCGCGACATTATCGACGAGCTGGTAGAACTCTCGGTCAGCAAGCGGCTGCCCGTCGCCCGCGAGCAAATCTGGGTTACGACCTCCTGCAAGTTGGCGGTCAAGGCGGGCGACCCGCTGAGCATGCCCGAAATGCGTAAACTCATCGAAGACCTCGCCCGCACCGAGAACCCGTACCTATGCCCGCATGGGCGCCCCATCACGATTGTGTTGACTTGGCACGAGATAGAACGCAAATTCAAGCGGAGCTGATGCGCTGGACAGATTCGCAACGGGAGGCAATCGAACACGGCGACGGGCTGCTGACGGTCGTCGCAGGCGCAGGGTCGGGCAAGACAGGCGTGCTGACCGAGCGGTTCGTACATCTGGTCGCGCATCACGGCGTCCCGCCCGAACACATCTTAACAATTACCTTCACGCGCGCCGCCACCGCCGAAATGAAGACGCGCATCATCCGCAAGTTGGAACAGCGCGGGCTGCGCGACGCGCGCACTCGCATCGAGAGTGCATACATCCACACGGTACACGCCCTCTGCCGCCGCATCCTGCAGGAGAACCCGTTCGAGGCGGGGATTGACCCCGAGCCGAGCGTGCTGCCCGCGCCTGCGGCGAACCACCTCAAGCGCGAGGCGTTCCATCGCGCGCTGGCGAGCCTGCTGCGCCAACCGCGCGATTTCGAGACCGACCCGCTGATTGACCTCATCGCCGACTACCTGAACTTGGACGCCGTGCGCGGCGACCCGCTACAGGCATTATACGAGCTGGTGCAGCGCGTGGCAGACGCTACCCGACACCAAGGCTACACGGCGGACGACTTGGAGCGCTGGAGGCGCACCTACCCCAGCGCGGAGGCGTTGGCGTTGCATTATGTGCAGAACTATCTTAACCCCCCTCCTGCAGGTTCCTCCCGTAAACGGGGGGAACCACACGGCTTTGGGTTCCCCTCGCGCAGCGGGGGGAACCTTACGGAGGGGGGTGAATCTTCTGTTTCCCTCGCCACGCTGGACGACCTGCGCGCCCTCACCACACACCTGCAACAGACACACCCCGAAGCAGCGTTCACGCTATCGAGCCTGCTTGCCAACTTCGACCCCGCACTGGAGCGTCGCGCTCGCGAGCTCGCCTGCGCCCTGCTGGAACTGACCGTCGAGTACCTGCGCGCCTACGAAGCGCTCAAGCAGACGCGCGGCGCACTCGACTTCGACGATATGCAAATCCGCGCCCTACAACTGCTGCGCAACTGCGCCACCGTGCGCCGACGCTACCAGCGCATGTTCCGCTACACGCTGGTCGACGAAACGCAGGACATCGACCGCTTGCAGGCGCAGATTATCGACATCCTGTCGGCGGGAGGCAACCTGATGGTGGTCGGCGACGCGCAGCAGTCGATTTACGGCTTCCGCTACGCCGACCCGCGTGTGTTCGGAGAGTGGCAGCAGCGGGCGCAAACGGATGGGGGGCGCCTCGTGCCTCTGCAGGCGAATTTCCGTTCCCATCCCGACATCTTGGCGTTCGTGGAGAAGGTGTTTGGGCACTGGTGGGGCGAGCGGTTTTTGGTGTTGCAGCCGACGCGCCCTGCCGCGTACCCGTCCGACGAGCCGCCCGTACAGGTGTGGGTCATGGCGCAGCGCGACTCCGCCAGAGAAGCGCATTTCGTCGCCAGTCAAATTCACCACTGGGTCTGCACGCAGAGCCTGACCGTGCATGACCCCGAAACGGGGGAGTTGCGCCCTGCGCGGTATGGCGACTTCGCGCTGCTGTTTCACCAATTCACGAATGTAGGCGCGTTCGAGCAGGCGTTCCGCGAAGTGGGCGCGCCGTACTATGTGGTCGGGGGCGGGCGCGGCTACTGGACACGCTACGAAGTGCGCGACATGACGAGCCTGCTGCGCGCCCTGAGCGACTCCGAAGACGACCTTGCGCTGGCGGCGGTGCTGCGCTCGCCGTTCGCGGGGCTGAGCATGGATGGGCTGACGACGCTCGCCCTGCACGCCGAGCAAGCCGAGTTGCCGCTGCGCCTATGCCTGCAGGCAGGCCTCGCGTTAGACCCCGCCGACCGCGAGCGACTAACGGCGTTTCTGGCATGGTTCGAGCCGCTGAGCCAGCGCGTGGGCGAATGGAGCGTTGGCACACTGCTGGCGCGTGCGCTGGAAGCCAGCCAGTACGAATCGCGCCTGCTCTCGCATGGCAAGAGCGGCAGGCAAGCCGTCGCGAATGTGCGCAAACTGCTGGCGATGGCGTTGGAGCAACCGACCGTCGCGCCGCGCGAATTCGCTGAGCAGCTCGAACTCACCAGCCGACTCGAACAGCGCGAAGGCAACGCCCCCACCTACGAGGAGAGCGCGAATGTCGTGCGCTTCTACACGGTACACGCCGCCAAAGGGCTGGAGTTCCCCGTCGTGTTCGTAGTGGACACGGCGTACCGCCAGCGTCCGCGTGAGGTCGCGCTGGAGATAGACGCCGAGAAGGGCGTCGTTGCGCTGCAAGCAGCGCGACCCGACACCCCAACGCCGTATGAGCCTGTGCCGCTCACAGTGCTGCGCGAGCAGGCAGACGCGCGCGACGAGGCGGAAGGGCTGCGCAAACTCTATGTTGCGCTCACGCGGGCGCGCGACTACCTCATCGTCGTGCTGACCGACGCGCCTATTAACACCTGGTGTCGCGCCCTGCGCGGCGCACTCGCACAGCACTTAGACCGACGCGAGCCGTCTATTCCGCTGCCAAACGGCTCACGAGGGCAGGTACGGTGGTTCTAATACCAAAGGAGGTTATAGATTAATGCGCACATGCGGTCTGCAGATTGGGGTACTTTGTGCGAGCGCGGTTCTGAGCGGGCTGGCGCATCCGCCGCTCAGTGCGTGGTGGCTCATCCTGCTGGCGCCTGCCCCGCTGTTTTGGCTGACGCTGGCGACGCGCGCGCGAGTCGGCTTCGCCTACGGCTGGCTGTGGAGTTTTGTCTACTACCTTACGCTGGGGCATCCGCTGCTGTATCTGATAGAGTTGCGGACGGGCAGCGTGGCGCTGAGCCTTACGGGGCTGCTGCTCGTGGCGGGGCTGGGCGCACTGTTCGGAGGGCTGTACGGCGTGCTGGCGTCGCAGATGGGGCGCACCCTGCTGGGCATAATGGGCGCGGCGGGCGCGTGGGCGCTCACGCAGTACCTGCGCGGGCTAGGACCGTTCGCGTTCGTGTGGGGACACTTCAGCGTCGCGCTCTACCCCGCGCCAATCCTACTGCAGCCTGCCGAACTGGTCGGCGCGTGGGGGATGGAGTTCCTGGTCGCGCTGTGGAACGGGCTGCTGGGCTACGGCGCGTGGCTGGCACAGCAGCGACACTACCGCCGCGCGACAGGCGTGGCGTTCGCGACCGCACTCAGCGCGGGCGTATTGCTGGCGTGGAGTTTTAACCGCTACGGCGAATGGCGGCTGATAGACGCGCGCCTTAGCGAGCGCACGCGGCTGGTCGCGCTCGTGCAACCGAATGTAGACCTCGCGCGTCCGTACACCCCCAAAGAGTGGACGCCTATCCGCGAGCGCATCGCCGACCAAGTGCGCCGCGCCAGCGCATTCAACCCTGATTGGCGCAACACGCACAACCTGCCCCCGCGCCCCGACCTGATTATGCTGCCCGAAGTAATCGAGCCGTACCCGATGCCCGAAAGCTGCCCCGCCCTGCTGTTTTGGCAAATGCTGGCGATGGAGACGGGCGCAGCGCTGCTGGTGGGCGGCTACCGCACAGCCAGCCCCGACACGCCCCAAGTCGCGAACACGATGTTCCTCTTTTTGCCCAACGGCGACTGTCAGTACCACGACAAGGTGCAACTCGTGCCGCTGGGCGAGTATGTGCCCTATCGGGAGTGGCTGCCGTTTCTGCGCATATTCGGCGTGGTGGAGAGCGACCTGTATGCAGGCAACTCGCTGCAGCCGTTGCAAGCGGGCGATTTGCGCATTGGCGCAGTCATCTGTATGGAGTCCACCTACCCGTGGATTGCGCGCGGGCTGGCGAACGCAGGCGCGAACCTGCTGGCGGTCGGCTCCAACGAATCGTGGTTCGGGCGTACCGCCGCGCTGGAGCAGCACTTGGCGTTCTGCGTGCTGCGGGCGATCGAGACGCGCCGCTGGGTTGTGCGGTGCGCTCCTGAAGGCGTCAGCGCGTTCATCGCGCCGACAGGCGCGATTCGCGCCCGCGCGCCCAAGTTTGCCGAAGCTGCCCTCGACGCGCCCGTTCATCCCCACACGACCCAGACCCTCTACATGCGCTGGGGCGATTGGGCAGTGGGAGTGGGATGTGCGCTAACCGCGCTCGCAATCGTCCGAAAACGCCAGCGAACCCCTAAAGAATCTCCTTCCTAATGCCGATAATCTTTGTGGACATGCGCGACTGTGGTGTGGAAAAGACTTGACTCCGATAACCTTAATCGGGTATCATATGGCTGAGGAGAGGATTGGAGGAACCCCACACACCGCAGGCATGGACGCCAGCAGTGTCGGAGTGGTTTTGGGTGTAGCCCGAAACATCAACGGCGAGTTTGCTTGAACCTGCTGGTTTGGCGACGATGCATCCGCAATTTGGCGCATTTTTGACGCGCCGCCAACGCTGACGCTTTCTCACAGAAGGCGCATGTGCCACCTTGGGAGGTGATTATGATGACATTACGAAACGGTTTGGGCAGGAACCGACCCCAGGTCGCGTTCGTGAGTACCTATCCGCCCACGGAGTGCGGATTGGCGACCTTTACGCAGGATGTGTTGCAGGCGGTGGAAAGGCATGGCTGGGACGGCGTGGTGGTCTCGGCAGACCATGAGTCGCGGTTTGAGCATTCAGATCCCCGCGTGGTGTACCAGTTGCGCCGCGAAGAGGAGAGCGACTATATCGAAGCCGCGCGCCTACTGAACCGTTCCGATGTGCGCGTGGTGAGCCTGCAGCACGAGTATGGCATCTTCGGCGGCGAGATGGGCGCGCATGTGCTACGGTTTCTGGAGCATCTGCGCGTGCCTGTGGCGACGACCCTGCATACCGTTGTACCCCGCCCCAGCGAGCCGATGCGCGCGATTCTGCAAGCGATTGTACGCGCCTCCGACGCCGTAGTGGTGATGGCGGGTACAGCCGTGCGCCTGCTGGAGACGGTCTACAACGCCCCGACGCACCATGTGTATGTGATTCCGCACGGCGCGCCTGAACCGCTGCCCATCTCCCCGCAAGAGGCGAAGGCGCGTATCGGCATGAGCGGGCGCATGGTGGTCAGCACCTTCGGGCTGGTCAGCCGCGGCAAGGGCATCGAGGATGTGATTCGCGCGCTGCCCGCTGTCGTGGAGCAGTTCCCGAACCTCGTCTACATGGTGTTGGGCGAGACGCACCCCAAAGTGCGCGCCAAAGAGGGCGAGGCATACCGCGAGTTCCTGATGGATGAAGCCGAGCGGCTGGGCGTACAGGAGCATGTGGTCTTCGAGAACCGCTACCTGACGCTGGACGATATTCGGCTGTACCTACGGGCGACCGACATCTACATCACGCCGTACCTGAACCCCGACCAGATTACCAGCGGCACGCTGGCGTATGCGATCGCGGCTGGATGCGTGGTCATCTCCACGCCGTACCTGTACGCGCGGGAGGTGCTGGCGGACGGCGGCGGCATGCTGGCGCAGTTCCAGAACCCCGCGTCGATTGCGGACGCCATGCTACAGTTGCTGTCGGATCCCGTGCTGATGCGCTATCATAGGCTGGTGGCGCAGCGCAAGGCGGCGGGGCTCAGCTGGCACAAGGTCGGGCAGGCATACGCGCGGCTGTTCGAGCGCATCGGGCGCGAGGTGGCGTTGCCCTACGGCGTCGTGCAGCCTGCGGTCGCCAGCTACTTAGAGAGCCAGCGGGCGGGCTAACCACACTCGAAGGCAAAAACTGCCTCTGCAAGAGCGGTTGCTCGCACACGGCGCTGAGGTAGAATTACGCCGTGGAACCCGAACGCCCGCCCATACAAGTAGACGGCGCTCAGTTTCGTGAGTGGCTGGAGGCGGTGCGCGCCGCGCAAAAGCGCCTCGAGCAAGAGAAGACCGCTTGGTTGCGCCAGCTCACTCCCGAACAGTCGCTGGCAATCTACCACGCGCTCTGGGAAGCCGCTGCCCCGCACCGCAACTTCGAGCAGCCGTCCACTTTCATCTTGCGCCTGCAAAAAGTCTTTCAGCGCATGCCGGAGGCTCAAACCCGTGAATCTGCTCCACCAAGCCGTAAGTGAAGTTTGCGCCTTTCTTGAGAGGGAACATATCCCCTACGCGCTTATCGGCGGCTATGCGGTGCAACATCTGGGCGAGCCGCGCTTGACGCACGATGTCGACATCGAGATACTTGTCGACGAGGCGGACAAGGAGCGCGTGTTCGAGAAGTTGTTGGCGGCGTTTCGCCCGCGAATCGCCGACGCGCTTGCCTTCGCGAGGCAGAATCGCGTGCTACTCGTGTATGCGAGCAATGATATCCCAGTAGACATCACACTCGCGCCTCCAGGCTACGGGCAAGTGATTGCACAAAGAGCTTGGCGTATCGCGCTCGCGCCCGATGTTCCGCCCGTGTCCATCCTTAGCCCTGAAGACTTAATCATCCACAAACTAATTGCGCATCGCCCTATCGATCTGCAGGATGTGCAGGGTGTTCTCAAGCGACAGGGCAGTGCGTTAGACCTCGACTACATCCGCGCTAACCTTGCCGTGTTCAACGAGTATGTTTGGGAGTATGACCTACTGCAGACATTCGAGCAGCTGCTTCGCGCCGCGCACACCGACCCATAACGCAGCAGATATGATGCTTCCGGAAAGTTCGTTGCGTTTTTGAGCCTCCACCAAACGCAGAGGTGCGCAGCCTACTCCCGCCCCACAGGCTGCAGAATCGGCTGCACTTTCAGAAACGCCGCCACGACGCGCGGGTCAAAGAGCGTCCCTGCGCCCCGCTGAATCTCCGCAATCGCTTCCTGCTCCGAGAGTGCAGGGCGGTAGGGCGTCTCGGTACGCATGCCGTCGAACGCTTCGGCGACCGCCAGCACGCGCGCAGGCAGCGGAATCTGCTCGCCATGCCAGCCGTGCGGGTAGCCCGACCCGTCCCAGCGCTCGTGGTGGCACTCGATCCAGAGGGCTATCTCGCGGAAGCGGTGGATGCGGCTGACCAGTTGCACGCTCAGGCGCGGGTGCTGCTCAATCTGTGTGCGCTGGTCGGGCGTGAGGGGGAAGGCAGTGAGCAGTTCGTTGGGCAGTCCCAGCATGCCGATGTCGTGCAGGGCGGCGGCGAGTCGTAGCCCGCGCAAGGTCGCCTTGCTCAAGCCCAGTTCGCAGCCCATCGCGACGGCGTAAGAAGCGACGCGCTCGCTGTGCCCCGTCAGGTGCGGGTGCGCCATCTCTAAGGCGCGTACCAGCGCACGCACCACATCGTTCTCCATCCGTGTCAACTGGTCGCGTGTCAAAGCAACCTCCCTGTAGGCAACGAGTATACCCTATGGGGATGCTTTTTCGCCGCGGGGCAATGGCGCGTACTGCGTCTCGTGGCACAGCTCGCGCTGCACCGCGCCGTTGACCGTGCAGGTTCTCCACAAACGCACGCGCATGCCCGCGCGCCCTGGCTGCTTGCGAAAGTCCGCCACGATAGGCGCAGGCGAGCGGCTAACGACCTCCGTCTCCAGCGTGCAGGCGCGTGCGTGCTGTCGCACCTGCTGAGGCGACGCGCCCGCACTGAGCCGACACACCAGTTTGTCCCCCCGCACGAAGCACTCGATTCGGCACGGGAACGGGTAGGGGTTGCGCAGTTTCAGGTCGGCGATGCCGTGCGCGACGGCGGCGTCCCGTCCAGGCGCGATGTAGCTGGGCGCAATCGTGTGCGGGTGTCGCTCCACGACCTCCAGCCCTGCCAGCAACGCAGCGTTGTAGAGCGTGGTGGAGGTTTGGCACACGCCGCCGCCCCATGCAGGAACCAGCACGCCGCCGTAGCTCACAGGCGCGCGTACATAGCCCTCCGAGCGCACCCACTGCCCGATGGTTTGATTGAACGACCAAGTCGCGTCGGGGGCGATGATTGCGCCGTGGATGCGCTTGGCGGCGAGCGTCGCGTTATGCCGCTGCCCCTGCGTGCGCCCCTCCAGCGAGGTCGCAAACTCCACCAGCGGCGTCCACTGCCTTATGGTCGAGCCGTTCGCAGGCGCACGCGCTGATTGGCACCCACTCACGCACACCGCCAACAACCCCAGTAAGTAGACACTCCCGCGCACAGCATCGAATTAGACGCGCAGGAGTAGGCTCCTGCTACGCGCCCGTCGCGGGAGGAGACATTTTAGCCCTTCTACTCGTACCGTAGCGCCTCTACGGGGTCCTTGCGGGCAGCGCGGGCGGCGGGCAGCACCCCAAACACAAGCCCCACCGCGCCGCAGACTGCAAGCGCGAGCGCAACCGTGCCGCCCGTCACCTCTGGAGTCAGCACTGTGAAGCGGTCAATCGCCGCGCATGTGCCCCACCCGATTAGCACGCCCATCAGCCCGCCCACCAGCGCAATCAGCGTCGCCTCAATCAGGAACTGCCAGAAGATGTCCTGCCGCTGTGCGCCGACCGTCTTGCGGATGCCTATCTCGCGCACGCGCTCCGTTACGCTCATTAGCATCACATTCATCACGCCGATACCGCCTACCACCAGCGCGATGGAGGTAATGCCCGTCAGCGCAACCGACACGATCTGTAGCAGGGTGAATAGGCGGCTAAGCAACTCTTCTTGTGTCAGCACTGAGAAGTCCTCGCTCCCGCCGTGGCTACGCAGCACTGCCGCTTTGATCTGCGCTTGCAACTGCGCGGGGTCTTTGTCAGGCGCGGTCTGGGCAATCACGCGGTGAATCTGCTCGCTGCCCATCGCCTGCTGCAGGGCGCGGATGGGCGCGTAAATCGCGAATTCGAACCCGCCGCTGCCCAGCAGAGAGCGACTGGTGTCCTCGGCGGTGACGCCAATCACCGTGAACGGCTTGCCGTTGAGACGCACCTGCTTGCCTACGGGATTTGTCTCGCCGAACAGTTGCTCGGCAGGCTTCGGTCCGAGGATGCACACGAACCGCTCGGCTTCGGCGTGGGTGAAGAACCGCCCGTATTTCAGCCTGTGGGGACGCATCTCGAACCATTCGGGTGTTGTGCCCAAGATAAGCGCGGCATCTGCCCAGCGGTCGCCCCGTTGCGCCCCGCCCGCCACGAAGGTAATCGGCGCGACCCGCCGCACGCCTGGCACTTGCGCCACTGCCGCAACATCGCCCGCGCGCAGCGTGCTTAGCCCGATGAAACTCATCGGGTTGAACGGGTTTTCGGGGCTGAGCCTGCCCGGCAGCACTATCACTAAGTTCACCCCCAGCGACTCCACCTGCGCGACCACATCGCGCTGCACGCCCTTGCCCAGCGAGACCAGCACCACAATCGCCGCTACGCCGACCGCCATGCCCAGCCCGCTCAGCAGCGTGCGCCGCGGAGTCATCCAGATCGATTCTAACGCCGCTTGGAAACTTTTTTTCAGCATCGCGCGTATATCCAAGTGAAGGTTCGGGCGAGTCTACGCAAAATTGCCTGTTAAGACCCCACTAAGGGGTTAAAATTTCGAGCCGATGTGCCATAATATTAAGTGGGAACGAGTTCACCTTCCTTCCTTGGGGGTGGCAGGCTTTGCTCTCCTTTCACTGCCACCCTCCTTTTTATCGCCCCCTTGAAACACTTGGACGCGATTTGGGGTATAATTGGGTAGGCGAGGCGCCGTACCCAAGTGGCTAAGGGGAGGGTCTGCAAAACCCTTATTCGTGGGTTCGATTCCCACCGGCGCCTCCAGAAATCTAATTCCCGCTTGCGTTTCCATTTTGCGTTGGTGAAGGCGCATCGCCTACGACTTCCACAGGCGCGTGGAGCCACTGCCCGTCGATGTACGCGCTGACTACCCCCCGCCCTGCCCGCAACGCGCGGAACCGCCCCCACTGGTCGATAAATCCGATGTTCACTGTGCCCCAGACCGCCTCCCAAGTGGAGATAGGCTGGTCGCCGCGCAGGATGCGAAACCGTATCTGCTCGCCGACTTTGAGACTGGCTTGTGGCGGCTCGATGCGGTAGTCGGTGTGGCGCGGAAGCGTCGGTCGCTGCGCGTCGTCGTACACCAGCCAGGCGTTCGACACGGGTCGTTCCACCCCGTCGGAGGGGCTATTGACGATAAGATTGCGCACCACCAGCGTCGTGGAGCCGCCGCCGTCCAAGTTGATGGCTTCCACTGCGCCATAGCGCGACAGAATCTGCGCTAACTCGCTGAGCGTTGCCCCCTGACTGTGCGGTTGGCGTCCGTCGACGGTAATCCAGAGAATCTCGCCCTGCGCCGTGCGCCCGACTGCCGTGCGCGGGTGGCGTCGCTCGATGAAGGTCTGCGGGTTGAACCCGCCGGGCATCTCGTCGGGCGCAACGAGTTTGCCGTTCCGTATCAGCCACGGCCCGCCCGCGACAGCTTCCTGTACGGCGCGCCACCTTTCTGCGCCGTCGCCCTGCAGGTCGATGCGAATCGCGACTCGGTCGCCGGGCTGAAGCGGGCGCAGAAACTCCGCCGCGCCTGCCGTTCCTATCAGCACCCCACCCGTAGGCGGAATCGGTGCAGAGCTGCCCTCGCGGACTTCGCGCACGACTGCCTGTACCTGCGCGCCGACGCGCAACGGGCGCGGGAGCGCGTCCAGCACGACCGCCACGCCACGCGCCGCTGCCTGCGCCGTCGCCCCGTAGAAGGAGGTGAACAGCACTAAGTCGCCGTCCGCCTTCGCGACGCGGTTCAACCCCGTAAGGGCTTGCTTCGCGCCGTCGGGGCGCGTGATGTCAGCATCCAGCGTCGGGTCGCCCATCACCACTTGCCCCGTCGCCGTCCAACCGACGCCCGGTCTGCCAGGAAACGGCTCGCTCACTAACTCGCCGTTCACGATGCACAGCCCCAACGGGTCGCCCCCATCGAAGAAGTCGGCGTTAATCGCGGCGACCGCGCGGTGTCGCCACGCCATGCGGCTGGTCAGTTCCCGCCCGCGCAGCGCGCCCTCCGTCGCGACCACATCGTTGCCCAGCGTGGAGCGGAAACTGACCGCCCGCGCAGGCGTGATGCGCACACCCTGAATCGTCAGCGGCGGGCTCGTCGAAATCTCTTGGAACAGCACCAAGTGCGGGCTGATGCGCTTTTCGATTTTCTCAACCGGGGGTTGTTGCACCGCAGGCGCGAACGCCCAGAGCAGACCGCACAGTAAGACCCAAAACCGTGACCAGCGGGTTCGCATCGCCCTGAATTGTACCTTAGCCAAGAGGGTGTTCGGAAATCTGACGACTATCTACACCCAAGTCGCCTTGTGAGCCGATTGCCCCAGACCGCAAAGAGGTGGGCAGCGTCATCTACCCAGTCTAAGCCTGGTGGATTAGCACAGTTGATGGGATCGTTCCCACGATGAAAAAGTTTACCGCTTGCTCTAAAGACAAAATGTAAAACCATAGTCGCTATTTACATCCCAGTCGTTCCTTCAACCGCAACAGATGTTCCCGCCACCAGTCAGTCCTGACCTCTTGAAGCATCTCCTCAAAGTAAGCACAAGCTCGCTCCTGGTCGCCTTTTAGCCAATACAAAACAGCCAAGTGCAAAGGGATGAGATTAGAGCTGGGAGCAACATCAATAGGAGAGTGTGACATCTCACTGCCGTGATGCCTCAGATAGGTCAAAAACGCTATCACATCATCCAGACAACCAAAGTTTCGGTAGAATGCTACCATCTTCGTACCGATATACTCACGAAGCTCCTCAATAATCTGAGCATCCACCAAAGGCGCATCGTCCTCCTGCCTAATCGCCCAGCCCCGCCTCAGCTCAACCTCTGGCGCATAACGAATAATACAGTCACCTACATCAGCCTTCTCAGGCATCATAGGTGGCAGATGATAATAGGTTATATTACGCACTTCAGGCACGAGGATCCCACCTCCGATGCCGAACCTGCACTCTTGCGCGGTGTTCCATCGGCTACGCTCAACCTGAAAGACCCACCAGAGGCGGTTTAGGGGGCGTCTATAGGACTGCCCGCGTCGTGTGAACCCCAGCGGCAGCAGCACTGGGTCAACTGCCTTGCGCACAATCCGACTGAAACGGCTTCGGAGCGACATATTTCTATCTTACCTTCTTAGGGGTAGAAAATCCGCCCAGTTTCTGGGTCGTAGTAGATGATGACTGGGTCTTTGCCTGTGGCTCTTTTATATTTTTCGTCTTGCGTTTTTGCCCTGCGGTGGCTGCTCGGGGTGTTGGGTTTCAGCTCAACCGCACGCCCACACTCATCTATGGCGTCGGTCTTACTTGTTCCTTTCACTTTTGTTCGTATTCTTTGCAGAGACGATAGAAAACTGATTCCACGAAATCTTGAATGCCATATGCGCGTCCTCGCTGTACCTCATTCAGTGCCTGAGTTAGCGAACGGCAGCACAGGTCATATTCCCCTAAGAGCCAGTGTAGCACGCCCATATTGACGAAAATCCACACCGCACTCTTGGGGAAGGTCAGAATGCGCAGGTCATAAGCCGACAGCTCTTTGAAGTAGCCTAACACATCACGGTGCGTATGAAAACGCTCCAAGAAAGGCAAGCCGTGGTTTACCAACAACTCTTGAATCTCTTGACCCACAGCTTCATCTACGGCAGCAGGAACGGCATCGGCGACACAAAGCGTCCACCAGCAATCCACTGGGTGCTGAAGATAGCCCAGCCTCAGATGAAGAATGCAGTCGGCAATACCAGGATGCTTAGGTTGATTGCCATACAGTACCGCAGTTGCCTGAGGGACATATATTCCAATATTCAGTGTAAAACTTAGCTCTTCCTTTGTGTTCCATCGGCTGCGCTGCACACTGACTAACCACCATATTTCGCTAAGCTGTCTGAAGTAGTTAGCTCCACGCCTTCTGAAACCAAGCGACTTCAGAGGCGGTTCAATGTAGCTCGTTAGTATTCGTCTGAGACGCAGTGTCAAGCTGTCAGCAGCCACTACTTAACCTGACCTCTTCAAGGCGGCTTATGTATTGTACCTATAGGTCATAGCATACTAACCCAACTTGCCGCAAGCAACCCTAAGGAGGCACTCCGCAGAACAATCCAGACACGCAGCTAAGTCCCGACGGATTTGGGGTTCCCACCACCGAAAATGAAATGCTCGCAACCCTTTCCGTAATCGCTCACTTACTTGCATAACTGACCACAAACCCTCTTCCTCCACATTCAGGGCAATCTTCTGTCTCTATTCCACCATCTGCTCTTGGCACCCAAACTACACCACTTCCCTCGCACCGAACGCACCAGCAGAACTCCTCACTCACGCAGCCGCTACCGTTGCAGGCTAAACACAGGTGGATTGCGTGGTCGCGCTGCAGGTAAATCTCGCCTCGACCGTTGCAGCGACGACACCAGACCTTCCCTTCGGGACACTGAAGCTGACGACGCATCTGCTGATACGCCTTCGCTTGCTCGGTAGTAACTATGTCGTAAACATAGCTGGCTACCTTGAGTCTCAGGTCGCCCGACAAGCACCGCTGCACGACCCCGTAGCTGACTGCTGCTGAGCCAGGGTAAGGAAACGGAATCTCATACCTGACGGCAGTTCCCCAATAGACAGGCGCAAAGTTGGGATCCATCATCTTCCACCACTGACGCTTGAACCGATGGAACCAACGGTACAACGGCTCGGGGTCAATTCCTTCGGAACGATAGGTTCTGCGCCAAGCCACTCCTATTGACCCCCCAAAGAGCAGATTTGCATCCCTTTCTGAATACAGTGCAATGTCTATGTCGATGCACTGAGAGCGAAAGTATTCTATATCGGCGTACTCGCCTCCTTCACGGAGTGGAACGCTCTTCCACTGAGGCGAGCTGATGCTGTATTGTCCAATCAGTACGCGCACGCTGTGAGCCTGAGTTGCTTGATGGGCGAAGGTCTTCAGCTCGGTTGGATCGTTCACTACCCACCAGCGGCAGCGATTGCGGGTGTGATCCTGAACGACACACCACATCGTCGCAGGATCAAAGTGTCGTGCCAACCACTCATACTGCTCCTCTGGCAGAGCAAAGAAGTTATATACTGGCATCGGTTGTTAGCGACCATCGATTATTAGTTATATGGCGTGAAACGTACCGAACCAGGTGGTATTGCGTGCTTTAGGTCTTCGAGAGCCTCACGCTCTCGCTTGACAGGGTCGCCTCGCAGATTTCTGCGCCCAACATTCTCATAGTGTCGCTGACCGTTCTTCTCCGCAGTGATATCTGGGTAGCGTCGCCGAGGGTTATTCGGATCTCTGCGCGTCTCCACCGCCTCTTCCTTCTTACCGCCACCCGCTACAATAGTATACCCCTCGTCTTGGAGCTGCTTGGCACGCTCCTGAACTTTCTGCTGATGGGCAGGTCCTCCGCGTCTTCCCCAAGGATTGGGTGGATTCTTGCCCTGACTTGCCGCCCTGAGCGCCCCGCCTGCTCTGCCTGCCCCGCGTGTGAGCGCGTAGTCGTGGAGTGCGCCGAACAGATGCCCTGCCAAGTACCACTCGTCGCACGGGTCGCGCGGCTCCCAGCGGGGCAAATCCAGCATATCGCACAGCCAGTCGCGAATGTGCTTAGTAAGGTTGCCTGTGAGACGGTCGCCCCAGCCTGCAGCAAAGTGCGCCGCGTTCTCCAACGCGTCTAAGCCCGATGGGTCGGCACGGTTGATGGGGTCGTTCCCGCAATAGCGATAGAGGTTCGGGTCGCCTGAAGATGCGTCTATCGGGTCGCGTTGGAGCCAGCGAGCGGTGCGGGGGTCATACGCACGAGCGCCGACATGGTAGAGACCCGTGTCCGCAAAGCAGTCCCACTCGTAGCCATACGCCGCATTCCAAGTAAACGGCTGCGCAACCGCGCCGTGGGCAGGGTGAGGGTGTCCGAAAAATCGTGAGTGGGGCAGATTGGTGGGGGCTTTGCTGGGCGCGGCGACCGCGCCCCACTGGACACTCGGTACGGACACGGTTCCCGCGCCCTATTCTTCGAGATATTTTCTCTTAGCCGATGACGGGTAGAATTAGAGCCGACCGCATGACCACGCCTGACCTAAGCGACTATGGAGCGATTGCAGGGCAGGGGCTGATGACGCCCGTGTATCGCGTTGCGCTTGCCGACTGGGAGACGCCCGTCTCCGCCTTCTACAAGACCGCTGCGCACGAACCCTATGCGTTTCTGCTGGAGAGCGTTACGGGCGGCGAGCAGATTGCCCGCTATTCGTACATCGGCTTCGCGCCGACGCTAATCTTGCGCACCAAAGGGCGCACGGCGCGCGTGTGGGAGCGCGAGACGGGCTGGCGCGCGTTCGAAATCCCGCCCCCGCAGACGCCGCTGGACATCGCGCGCGAGTTGCTGCAACGCCACCCCTACCATGCATCGCCTGCGCTGCCGCGCTTCACAGGCGGGCTGGTTGGGTATCTCAGCTACGACCTCGTGCGCTTTTTCGAGCGGCTGCCCAACGCGCCGCCCGATGACCTGCACACCGACGACTGCTGCCTGATTGCGCCCGAGGTGCTGCTGATTTTCGACCATGTGATGCACACGATTACCGTTCTGACCAACCTGCCGCCGAGCGCGTATCCCGAACAGAGCTACGCCACTGCCGTCGAGCGCATCGAGCAGACCCTGCAGCGGCTGCGCACACCCGTACCGCCACCCCTGCCGTTTGAAGACCCGCACTTCGAACTCAACCCACAGCCGAACATCACGCGCGAGGCGTTCGAAGCCGCCGTGCGCAAAACTGTCGAGTATATCCACGCAGGCGACTGCATTCAAGTCGTGCTGTCGCAGCGGTTCAGCCAGCCCATCACTGCGCCACCGTTTTACTTGTATCGCGCCCTGCGCACCATCAACCCGTCGCCGTACATGTTCTACCTGCAGTTCGAGGACACGACGCTGATTGGCGCGTCGCCCGAGGTCTTGGTGACGGTGGAGGACGGTAAAGCCATCACGCGCCCGATTGCAGGCACGCGCCCGCGCGGCAAAACGCCCGAAGAGGACGCCCGCTTTGCGCAAGAGCTGCTCGCCGACCCGAAGGAGCGCGCCGAGCATATCATGCTGGTGGACTTGGGACGCAACGACATCGGGCGCGTGAGCGTCTACGGCACGGTGCGCACGACCGACCTGATGGTCATCGAACGCTACTCGCATGTGATGCATATCGTGTCGGAGGTGCAGGGGCAGTTGCGTCCCGACGCCGATGCGTTCGATGCGTTGCGGGCGTGCTTTCCTGCAGGCACAGTGTCGGGCGCGCCGAAGGTACGCGCGATGGAGATTATCGACGAGCTGGAGCCGACCCAGCGCGGACCCTACGCGGGCGCGGTCGGCTACTTCAGCTACACAGGCGAGATGGACGCCTGCATCACCATCCGCACGATTCTGGTCAAGGACGGCATGGCGCATGTGCAGGCGGGCGCGGGGATTGTCGCCGACTCTGTGCCTGAGCGCGAGTACGAGGAATGCCTGAACAAGGCGCGTGCCGCACTTACGGCGATTGCGCGGGCACATGCGCCGCTGGAGTAGGCGGCGCGGTCGACTCGCGCACGATTAGCTCCATCGAGAGGTACTCGTGTAGGGGGTCGGGGCGCACGCCTTTGGCGCACTCCAACAGTTTCTGCACGGCGCGCGCGCCGAGCTGATCGAGCGGCTGGCGGAAGGTGGTCAGCGGCGGCGAGGCGAGCGCGGCGGACGGCGGGTCATCAAACCCCAGCACGGATACATCGTTGGGTATGCGCAAGCCCGCCTGATGCACCGTCTGCATCGCCGAGAGCGCAAGGTAATAGCCTCCTGCGAAAATCACCGTCGGTCCGTTCGGCAAGCGCAGCGCGGTGCGAATGCCTTCGCGCACGGCTTCGTCCACCTCGTCGGCGTAGGGCGTCGTGAAGGTCCAGATATGCGCGTCAGGCACGCCCGCCTCGTGCAGCGCGTCGCGGAAGCCGCGCCAGCGGTCGCGCGAGTTGAAGGTCTCCAGCGCGCCGAACAGCCCAATAAATCGCCGATGCCCCAGCCCCAGCAGGTACTCGATGCCCTCGCGCGCGGCGCGGTAGTTGTCGGTGTCTACCGTCGGCGTCTCCCACGCCTGCGCGCTCGCGCCGACAATCACCACAGGCACGCCCCGACGATACAAGTCCTCCAGCAGCGCGATATGCTCCGCCGCAGGCGCCATCGCCAGCACGCCCACGAACTCCGTCGAGAGCAACTCCCGTTCAATCTGGTCTATCTGATAGTCCAGCCACAGCGTGCGCAGCGCGAGCGGCGCGAGCGTGTTCAATACGCTGCGCTGGATACTGCTGAAGTAGAAGTCCACGGGCTGGCGTGTGCCCCCACCCAGCCCCAACGCCATGATGGTGAACGAGCGTTGCAGCAGGTTCGGGGGCAGGTTCTCGGCGACGGTTGTGCCCACGCGCCGCTTGCGCGTCACGATGCCCTCGCGTGCCAGTCCTTGCAACGCGCGGCTGACCGTCAAGGGGCTGACGCCCAGCTGCTGCGCCAGCTCGCGTTCGGGCGGCAAGGTGTCGCCTGGCTTCCAGTAGCCTGTCGCGACTTGCCGCTCGATCCACTGGCGCACCTGCACATAGCGCGGTGTCTCCGCGTTGAACCGAATAACCATATCTCGCCGACTACCTTATAGTTATATGGCAGTCAGCCTATTATACCACACTGGCACGGTTTTCGCCGCTACGCTGCCTGCGCGTGTGTTGCGTCCATATGGAGCGACTTCAAGATTTGCACCAGTTCGCCGTCGAGCGCAGCGCCGCTGTCGCGCTCCATAATCTCGAACACCTGTTCCAGTGGTAGCGCGGGGCGGTAGGGGCGTTCCGCGCTGAGCGCGTCGAACACATCGGCGACCGCAAGGATGCGCATCTCGGTGGTGAGTTGCTCAGCGGTGCGCCCTTGCCAGTAGCCGCGCCCGTCGAGTCGCTCATGGTGTGCCCCTGCAACCTCCGCCAGCCAGGCGAACGAGCGGATGCGCCGCAGAATCTCGTAGGTGTAGCGCGGATGGGCGCGAACAGCGACGAACTCGTCGTCGGTGAGCTTGCCTGGTTTTTCGAGAATGGCGTTGGACACGCCCAGCTTGCCGATGTCGTGCAGGAGTCCTGCACGGTAGATGAAATTCACGCGCTCGGCGTCCCAGCCGAGCGCCTCGGCGAGTTGCACGGCGTAATGCGCCACGCGCCGCGAATGCTCCGCCGTGAAGCTCGACTTTGCGTCGACAATCATCGCGAACGCCTCGCACACGCGGTCGATGTCACTGGGCAACGCTTGGCGCGTGAAGTCGGGCATCGGAGGCGTCATGTCGGGGTTGTGCAGCATCTCTGCGTGCAACGCCCAGAACGCGCGGTCGTCGCGAAAACTCGCCGCCACACGCACCAGCTCAGGATCGAACCACTTGCCCCGCCGCTGCTGGAGCATCTCATAGGTCGCATCCACTCCAAAGGTCACGGCGAAGACCTCCATCGTCTGACACATACACAGGATTCGCGCAAAGAGGGGAATCTGCTCCCCCTTGAGCTTGTAAGGTGAGCCTTTACCATCCCAGTGTTCATCGAGGTACTCGATGGCTTTGGCGACCTGTTCGGGGAAGCCGATATAGCGGGCGATCATGGCGCCGCGTGTGCAGCGCGCCAAGGTCACCTCGTCCATCACGCCAACTGACCCGCGCGTCTCTTTGAGCGCGTGGACGATTTTCTGGAAGATGTTCGCGCCTGGCATGATGTGTTCCAGCGCGAAGCGCATCGACTCCAACGGGTTCGACCAGTTGACGAGCTTCACATTGCGCTTGGTGAGCAGGTCGTCGGCGGCGAACACTTTGTAGACGCGCACGGCGTTGCTGGAGCAGCCCGCGTCTTTGAGCAGGCTGGCGATGTAGAGGTCGCACAAGTCAGTGTCGGGCAGTCGCAGCTCCTTGCCGATGCGCAGGGCGAGGTAAGCCGTGCGCACGGCGTGCCCGCGCGGTTGCCCCTCCGTGATATCCAGCGCGTGGCTCAACGCGCTCAGAATCTCTGCAAAAGTCAGCGCCGCCTGCATACAGGGGGGTATTGTCGGCAAGTGGATGGGAATTTCAAGGGTGTGCTTACACCCTGCGCAAGCAGAATCGCTCACTCAAACAACTCGGCTACGCGCACTTGAAAGTCGGGCAGCAGCTCGCCCCCTGTCAGCGTGTCATCCGCGTTGAGTATTTGCAGCTCCAGCGGCGCAGTGTAGCGATACACCTGCTGGCGGTCGGGGAACAGCAGCCACACCTCCCGCGCGCCCGATTCGAAATACTCTGCCACCTTCTGGAGCAGTTCGGTGTCGCGTTCGGATGGGGAGACGACCTCCACCGCGAGGTCGGGCGCGCCTTCTACAAAGGCGTCGGGCGAGACGCCTTCAGGCAGCCGTTCACGGCGCATTATCGAAGCGTCGGGGCTGCGTACATTCCCATTGCGCATGCGGAACCCTACCGATTCGCTGTATAGCGCGACGGTGGGCGTTTTCGCCGCGTGCAGCCGCGCAATTATGCCGCTGACAATCTCTCCGTGCCGTGCGCCTGTGGGCACAGTCCTCAGCCTCCCGCCGATTAGCTCGTACTTGCGCCCGTCGTTGGGCATCTGCAGCAAGTCCTGCTCTGTGAACCGCTTGCGTCGGGCGCGCGTCGTTGTTGTGGGCATAGGCGTCACCTGATGCAGTATACCCATAGTGGTAGGCACAATTTTTTTTCCAGCGTAAGTGCGGTTGCGCAGGCACGCTTTGTAGCCCTCACCCTCTGTGTCCCCCTGGTATATTACTACCAGCACAAGCGCTTGGCGGGGTTCCCCGCCAAGCGCAACGGGCGTCGGAGCGTCAGTCCCCCTCTCCCACTGTGTGGGAGAGGGGCTGGGGGTGAGGGCTATAAAAAATGCGCATACCCCACACGCAGCGAACTCAAGCGATGTACCCTTATCGGCGTTCGCCCCTACCAAACAGTACTGCTGCAGGATCGGCGGTTCTATCGATGGGATTTCCGATCCTATCGATAGCACTGCCGATCCTATCAATCGGATTGCCAACTCTATCGATACAATCGGCAATCCTGACGATGTATGCAAGGGAGTTGTGCCTGCGTAATCGACTGTACCTACTTACCCCTCCCACACCTCTATCTGCACGCCTTTATAGAGCCGCTGGAGGCGTGGGATGCCCGCTGCGCCCATTACGGCAGCAGCAGTAGCGAGGCTGTCGGCGGTAATACCATCCCGCGCGCGCGCCCGCGCCAAGACGAGCTTGGTCAGTCCCAGCCCTGTGCGCGGGTCAACGATATGCGCGTATCGTATGCCGTCGATTTCTACAAACTGTTCCGTGCTACCCGAAGTGGAGAGCGCGCCGCGTGCGAGGGTGGTCTCGCCGCCTTCGGCAAGCGCGATGCGCCATGCGGGGGCGTCAGGCGGCGGCTCGCCCGCCACGATGTCGCCCCCCATCTGAATTAGCGCGCGCGTAATCCCGTAGCGGCGCAGCACGCGCAGGGCATTATCGCAGGCGTAGCCTTTGGCGATGCCGCCGAGGTCTAACTGCATGCCTGCGGCTTTGAGGCGCACGGCGCGTCGGCGCGGGCAGAGTTCCATCAGTGGGTAGCCTGCGCGGGCGCGCGCTGCCTGCAGGGTCTGCGCGTCGGGCAGGCGTCCCGTGCGCCGCGCCTCGCGCCACAAGCGCACCAGCACGCCAACCGTCGGGTCGAACGCGCCATCGGTCTGCTGCGCCAGCCGATGCGCTCGCCACAGCACATAAAACAGCTCGCGGCTCACCCGTCGCCACCGCCCGACCGCCTCCTTGCAAAGCATGTTCAGCTCGCTATCAGCGCGGTAGTCGCTCATCTGCTGCTCCAGCTGGCTGATGCGCGTATAGGCGGCGCGGCACGCCTCTACCGCCCGTGCCTCGCTGGGGGCGTAGACCACAATCGGCGTGTCTACCCCCATCCGTATTTGCGAGAACTCGAAGCGTTCGAGGCGCGCTGCCACTCTGTTTAGCACCCCTCGCCGAAGGCAAATAGCACGGCGAGCAGGTCGGCATCGTCCACTATGCCGTCGTAGTTCACATCCGCAGGGTCGAAGTAGCCCGTGTTGCCGAAGGCGAACAGCACGGTCAGGAGGTCGGCGTCGTCGATGCAGCCGCTTAGATCCACATCTTCCAGCCGACGGTCGAAGCGCGGCAGCACGGCGACCCACGATTCGCGTTGCCCTGCAGGGTTCGTGCCTGTGCCGACCATCACCGTGCCATCTGCCGAGAAGGCACGCACTTCCTCCAATCGCCAGTTCAGCACCTCTGTAACGCTTGCGTTGAGCAGGAGGTCTTTGACGCGGTACATTACGCCCTCGTGGTCCCAGAGGACCGCCTCCTTGCCGATTTCGGAGGTGCCGAACCCACCGACCAGTCGCCCGTCCGCGCTCACGGCATAGGCGCGGCTGTCATATGCACCTCCTTCCAGTTCGCCCAGCCCAACCATGCCTGTGTCAGCGCGCCAGCGGAAGGCTTCCACAGTGCTCATTCCACCCGCCGCCCGCGCCCAGCCGACGACTACGGAACCGTCCGCTGAGACGCCGTAGGCATAGCTGAAGAAGGGGAAGTAGCCCAAGCTCCCCAGTGGTTGCCAGTTGCCGTTTTCCCAGCGGAACGCCTCGTTGTCGCCGTTGAACGACGCGCTACGCCCCACAATCACACGCCCGTTTGCCGACACATTCTGCGCGTAGCTGGCAAAACTTCCGCCTGGCAGGTCGCCCAAGCCGACCATGCCATCGTCAGGTGTCCAGCGGAACGCCTCCGAACCGTTAGCCGAGCTACTCCAGCCGACAACGACCCGTCCATCTGCCGATATGCCCAGCGCGAAGCTCTGGGTGCTGCCCCCAGGCAAGTCGCCCAGCCCGACCATATCGTTCGTATCGCGCCGCCACAGGAACGCCTCTGTGCCCGATGCCGAACGACCCTGCCCCACAATCACTGAGCCGTCGTACGACACGCCCCACGCAATGCTTGTGAAAGTGCCTCCAGGCAGGTCGCCCAGCGGAACCAAGCCTGTCTCCAGCGTCCAGTAGCACGCCTCTGTGCCGTTGGCGGAGCTACTCCAACCAACCGCCACACGACCATTCGCGGAAATCGCGAACAGGTTGCTGCTGTAGTTGCCTCCGGGCAGATCGCCCACGCCGTAAAAGGCGGGAGTCTGTGCGAATGAGATTACCGCTAACAACGCCATAACAAAGCTCGTTCCTTTCCGCATACTCATCACCTCGCGAATTAGTATACACCATGCGCATGGCGAATTTGTATTGCACAAGTGTTGCAGAGGCAACAAACTGCTGCCCATAAGCGACAATCCTTCAGAACAAACTCGGTACGGTCGGATCTATGGCGACATCGAGCAGCACGGGCTGGCGCATCTGCAAGGCGCGCGGGATCGCCTCTTCCACCGCTTCGGGCGTGGTCAGCCGCTCGGCGTGTACGCCCACCCCCTGCGCCAGTTGCACCAAGTCCAAATGCGGCACATCCAGCCCCTGCACGCCGCTGCCTGGATAAAACGCCATCGTGAAGCTCTTGAGAATGTTGTACGCGCCGTTGTTCAGCACCAAGAACAGCACGGGCGCGTTCTCCTCGCGTGCGCTCCAGAGCGCCTGCACGGAATACATCACGGAGCCGTCACCAATTATGCACACGACAGGGCGGTCGGGCTGCGCCATTTTAATGCCGATCGAGGCAGGCATTGCCCAGCCCAGTCCCCCGCTGGCGGAGGTGTAGTAGTCGTGGGTAGGCGCGAGGCGCACGAACTCGCGCAGGCACAGGCTCGACGAGACCGCCTCGTCCACCACGACGGCGTTGTCGGGCAGATGGCGTGCGAGCGCGTGCAGCACGAAAAACGCGCCCATTTTGCTCCGTGCGCGGGTCGCCTCCGAGCGGCGGCGCGCCTCGTCCACCGCGCGCGAAGGCATCTTATAGTCGCGTGGAGGCACCCGCTCCGCCAGCATCGCCAGCGCACGCCGAATATCGCCCACGAACGCCCGCTCCACAGGCGCACGGGACGCCTCCTGCGGGTCGTCGGTAATCAGCATCGCTCGCACGCCTGGGGGCAACATCCCGCCGGGGAAGTAGGGGTAGAGCAGAAACACAGGCGCGCCGACCACCAGCACGAAGTCGTGCTGGCTCAGCGCTTGCATTAGGCGCGGCGTGGCGGGCAGCAGCATCCCCTCGTACAGCGGGTGGCTGGTGGGGAAGCCCATCCGCGAGTTCAGCGGCGCGTGGTAGACCGCGCAGCCGAGCCTCTCGGCGAGCGCGACCGCCTCGGCGACAGCGCCTGCGCCCCCGACTCCCGCGCCGTACACCAGCGCAGGCTTCTGCGCCGATGCGAGTGCCTCCGCAACCGCCTCCAGACCCTGCGGCGCGTCGGGCGCGTGCAGCGTCTTCAAGCGCGGCGGCTCGGCAGGCGCGTCCCAGAAGTTCATCGGAATCGAAACGAACACGGGTCCACGCGGCGGCGTCATCGCCAAGTGGTACGCCTGCTCCAGCGCGTCGGGCACATCGGCGGCGTGCTTGACCTCATACGCCCACTTCGTCACGGGGCGCGCCATGCCCACCAAATCGCCCGACAGCAGCGGCTCGTGGAAAATATGGCGCGTGTCCTGCTGCCCGCAGGTGACAATCAGCGGCGCGCGGTTCTTCAGCGCGGTGAACAGCACGCCCATCGCGTTGCCCAGCCCAGGCGCGACATGTAAATTAATCAGCGCGGGCTGCCCGCTCGCCTGCGCGTAGCCGTCCGCCATCGCCACGGCAATGCTCTCCTGCAACGCCAGCACATAGCGCACGCTATCGGGCAGGTTCACCAGAAACGGCAACTCGGTCGAGCCAGGATTGCCGAAGATGTGGTGGATGCCGCGCGCCCGCATCCACTCGAAGGTCGCCTCGCGGATATTCATAGGCGGGGGATTCGAACAGTGGGTCAGGATTCCTGCCGCGCTTAGCGCGTGCGCAACGCCGCCAGCAGCATCAACACAAACGCAATCGCGCTCAGAATCATCGTGATTCCGCCCGGCATCCACTTGCCTGTGGTGAAAAATCGATAGGCGAAGAAGGCAGCCAGCGCGAGTGCAACCACTGCGCTCAAGCCGAAGCCCGCTGTGGGGTTCTTAAAGCTAATCGCCAGCCCCACCAGCAGAATCACCGCCGCAACCAGCCCGTTCACCAGCGAGACCACGCTCTGGGCGGCAACATAGCCCATCACACCGCCTGCGGCGATAATCACCGCGTACAGCAAAAGCGCAATCTGGAAGGCATTCATAGCATGCGAGAGTGTACCTTATCCAACGGGCGTCTCATCGGGTATACTCTCGGCGTGTGCGGCGCGCCTGCGCGCCGCGCTTTTTGAGACACAAGTAAGGAGGCATCTATGGCGAATATCGGTAAAGTGGTGCAGGTCATGGGTCCCGTCGTCGATGTGCGGTTCTCCGACGGCGAGTTGCCCGCCATCTATAACGCCATCAAAATCAGGGACGAAGCGCGCGGAATCAACCTAACCTGCGAGGTCGCGCAACACTTGGGCGACGACATCGTGCGCACGGTCGCCCTCTCGTCTACCGACGGGCTGGTGCGCGGGATGGACGCCATCGACACGGGCGCGCCGATTAAAGTGCCCGTTGGGCGCGTGACGCTGGGCAGGCTGTTCAACCTGCTGGGCGAACCCATCGACGAGCGCGGTCCTGTGGAAGCCGACACATACGCGCCAATTCACAAGCCCGCGCCTTCACTGGATGAGCAGAATGTTAAGACCGAAATTCTCGAAACGGGGCTAAAAGTCATCGACCTATTGTGTCCGTTCAACAAGGGCGGTAAGATTGGGCTGTTCGGCGGCGCAGGGCTTGGCAAAACCGTGCTGATTCAGGAGTTGATTCGCAACATCGCCACGGAGCACCAAGGCGTATCGGTCTTCGCGGGGGTTGGCGAGCGCACGCGCGAGGGCAACGACCTGTACCTTGAGATGAACGAGACGGGCGTCATTAGCCAGACGGTGCTGGTGTTCGGGCAGATGAACGAGCCGCCTGGGGCGCGGCTGCGCGTCGGGCTGACCGCCCTCACGATGGCGGAATACTTCCGCGACGAGGAGGGGCAGGATGTGTTGGTGTTTATCGACAACATCTTCCGCTTCGTGCAGGCGGGCGCAGAGGTGTCCGCGCTGCTGGGACGCATGCCTTCCGCCGTAGGCTACCAGCCGACGCTGGCGACCGAGATGGGCGAGCTGCAGGAGCGCATCACCTCCACTAAGCGCGGCTCGATCACCTCCGTGCAGGCAATCTATGTACCCGCCGACGACCCGACCGATCCCGCCCCCGCGACCACCTTCTCGCACCTCGACGCCTATGTGTACCTGGAGCGACGCATCGCCGAGAAGGGCATCTACCCCGCCGTCGACCCGCTGGCGTCCACCTCCAAGAACCTCGACCCCGCGATTGTGGGCGAGGAACACTATCAGGTGGCGCGCAGCGTGCAGCAAATCCTCCAGCGCTACCGCGACCTACAAGACATTATCGCGATTCTGGGCATCGACGAGCTGTCGGACGAAGACAAACTCATCGTTGCCCGCGCGCGAAAAATCGAACGCTTCCTCTCGCAGCCGTTCTTCCTCGCCGAGAAGTTCACGGGCAACCCTGGGCGCTATGTGCGCGTGGCGGACACCGTGCGCAGCTTCAAGATGATAGTCAACGGCGAGGTCGACGACCTGCCTGAACAGGCGTTCTACATGTGCGGCACGATCGAGGATGTGTTTGAGAAGGCGAAGCAGCTGCAGGGGGCGTAAGCGATGCGCGAGTTCCTGCTGTCGATTGTGAACCCAGAGCGCACGGTCTTGGAGGAGCGCGTGGTGCATGTGCGCTTGCCAGGCAGCGAGGGCTACTTCGGCGTGATGGCGGGGCACATGCCCTTTTTCGCGCAGTTGCAGTACGGCGTGGGCGAGTACCGCCGCGCCGACGGCGTCACGCGCAAGTTCACCGTGCTGGGCGGGTTTGCGGAGGTGCTGCCCGACCGCACGATTGTGCTGGCGGACGGCGCGGAGCTGGCGGACGAGATTGACCCTGACCGCGCCCGCGTCGCCCTGCGCCGCGCGCTGGAAATGCTGAGCCAGCCCCTCTCGGAAGAGGAGCTGGAAGAAGCGCGCCTTGCCGTCGAACGCGCCAAAGCGCGCCTGCGCGCAATTGGCGAGCAGGTCTGAAGCGCATTCGGCGCGTTGGAGCGCGGCAACCGCGCCCGCACCCGTAGGGGCAGACCTCTGTGTCTGCCCCCATGCTTTAAGCAAGAGGCATCGGTGAACTGGCTGATAGGATTCTGCATCGCAGGGCTGATTGCGCTGCTGGCGTGCCGACTGCGCCTGTTGACGGCTGGAGGTGCATCGGCGGCGGTTGTGGTGGGCACGAGCGTGTTTGGAGCAGGCGGCGTGTGGTCAAGCCTGCCGATGGTCGGTTTCTTTTTCACCAGCAGTCTGCTTCCCCGCGTGCTGGGACGCCCGCATGCGACCGAACAGCGCACGGCGGCGCAGGTGCTGGCGAACGGGCTTGCGCCGACGCTCTGCTGTTGGGGCGCGGCGCTGCTGCCCGCCTATGCGGAGGCGTTCTGGCTGGGCTACCTCGCCAGCGTGGCGACCGCCACGGCGGACACTTGGGCGACCGAGTTTGGCGTGCGCTTTGGCAACCCTGTGTGGCACATCACGACGCGGCGACGCATCCCCGCAGGCGAATCGGGCGGGGTCAGCTGGCAGGGCACGCTGGCAGGCGCGGCAGGAGCATCGCTGATTGCGCTGAGTGGGCAACCGTTGATACAGGCAGGAGAGCCAATCGCTCACGCCGCCGCGCTCGGCTGCATGGGGATGTTTCTGGACAGCCTTTTGGGCGCGACGCTCCAAGCACGGTACCGATGCGCTCTCTGTGCAACGCTGACCGAGCGCACGGTCTGCTGCGGCGCGCCTACCCAGCGAATGGGCGGGCTGCGCGGCATCGACAACAACGCCGTAAACGCGCTTAGCACGCTCGCAACCGCCGCTATCGGAATCGGTTCCGCGTGTTGACGCTTCGATCGCTTCGTATTGCTAAGCAGGCAAAGTCGCCGACAATCCCAATCGGTGGGCAATTGGGTATCATATGCTTTGCCCCATTACGGAGGACATGATGATAGTTCGAGAGTGGCTCAAGAAACTGATGGACACCAGCGAGCGCGATGTGAAGCGGCTGATGCCCATCGTGCAGAAAATCAACGCGCTGGAACCCGATTATCAAGCACTGTCCAACGAACAGCTCCGCGCGAAGACTGACGAATTCAAGAAACGACTTCAAGACGGCGAGACGCTGGACGATATTCTGCCTGAAGCGTTCGCCGCGTGCCGTGAAGCCGCGCGACGCACGCTGAACATGCGGCACTTCGATGTACAGTTGATTGGCGGAATCGTGCTGCATCAGGGGCGCATCGCCGAGATGAAGACGGGCGAGGGCAAGACGCTGGTCGCCACGCTGCCGCTCTATTTGAACGCGCTGCTGGGTAAGGGCGTGCATCTGGTGACGGTGAACGACTATCTGGCGCGGCGCGACGCCGTGTGGATGGGACCGATTTACCACCTGCTGGGGCTGAGCGTCGGCGTTATTCAAGGGCAAAGCCCCGAAACCGACGAGCGCGGCGGGTCATACATCTATGAGCCAGGCTACCAGCACCCCGACCCGCGCTACCTGCACCTGCGCGAGGTCACCCGCAAGGAAGCCTACGCCGCCGACATCACCTACGGCACGAACCACGAATACGCCTTCGACTACCTGCGCGATAACATGGTCTACTCCGTCGACGACCTCGTGCAGCGCGAACTCTACTACGCCATCATCGACGAGGTGGACAGCATCCTCATCGACGAGGCGCGCACCCCACACATCATCTCAGGGCAAATCGAGGAAGACCTCACCATCTATACGCGCGTCGATTCGTATGTGCGCCGTCTGCAGCCTGGACGCGACTATGTGGTGGACGAGAAGCACCACGCCGTCACGCTCACCGAAGAGGGCACAGAGCGGCTGGAGCAGATGATGGGCGTCCCCAACCTCGCCGAGGAGGTGGAGCTGCTACCCTATATCAACGCCGCGCTCAAAGCGCACGGCTACTTCAAAAAGGACATCCACTATGTGGTGCGCGGGGGCGAAATCATCATCGTCGACGAGTTCACGGGGCGCCTGATGCACGGCAGACGCTTCAGCGACGGCATCCACCAAGCGCTCGAAGCCAAAGAGGGCGTGCCCATCAAGCAGGAGAGCCAGACCATCGCCGTCGTAACCTTCCAGAACTACTTCCGCCTCTACCAGAAACTCGCGGGCATGACGGGAACCGCCAAGACCGAGGAGGAGGAGTTCCGCAAAATCTACGGCATGGATGTGGTGTGCATCCCCACACACCGCCCGATGATTCGCACCGACCACCCTGATGTCGTCTACAAAAACTTAGAGGCGAAGCTGCGCGGGATTGCGCTGGAGATTCTGCGCCTTTATACCAAGCAGCAGCCCGTGCTGGTTGGCACGCGCTCGATCGAGATGTCGGAGGTGGTCTCATCGCGCCTCGCGTTCGACAAACTGCAGTTGCTGGTGCTGATTGAGCGCGCCCGCCGCGAACTGGAGACCAACAAGAGCATCGACAAGCAGAAAAAAGAGGAGTGGCGCAAGACGCTGCTGATGCCGCTCAACACGCTCTCGATGCGCCAGATTACGCCGATTCTGCGCGAACTGGAACTGCCCACCAGCCCGACCGACCCCACGCATGTGAAGTGGTTCCTCGAACACTGGGAGCTGCCCGAAGCGAACGCCGAGTATTTCGTCGAGGCGATGGAGCATGGCATCCCGCACAATGTGCTGAACGCGAAGTACCACGAGAAGGAAGCCGCGATTATCGCCGAAGCGGGGCGCAAAGGCGCGGTGACCATCGCGACCAACATGGCGGGGCGCGGCGTGGACATCCTGCTGGGCGGCTCAGTGGTCAAGCAAGAGCCGAAACCCGAAGGCGAATCGGACGCCGAGAACGCCGACACGGTGGAACACGAGGAGATTTCCTTCCGTCGCGGAGGCAAGGTGCGCGCCGCGCCGCCGCTGCCACTTTCGGAACAGGAGCGCTCCGCCGCCGCCGAAGAGGTGCGCCAGCTCGGTGGGCTGTTCGTGCTGGGCACGGAACGCCACGAGAGCCGACGCATCGACAACCAGCTGCGCGGACGCTCCGGACGACAGGGCGACCCTGGCGAATCGCGCTTCTACCTCTCGCTGGACGATGAGCTGGTGCGCCTGTTCGCCGAGAACTTGCGCAACAGCCCCCTACTCAAGACATGGCCCGAAGACGAGCCGCTGGAAGCCAAAATGCTCACCAAAGCCATCGAGGGGGCGCAAAAGCGCGTCGAGTTGCACAACTTCTCGATTCGCAAGCATGTGTTGCAGTACGACGATGTGCTGAACTACCAGCGGCAGATTGTCTATCAGCTGCGCCGCCAGATTTTGGAGGGCGTCGGCACGCGCGAGGTCGCGCTGGAATATATCCGCGAGGTGGTCGCCGACGCGGTGGACGAGTACGCCCCGCGCAACCTGCCGCCCACCGAGTGGGATCTGCCCGCGCTCTACCAGCGGCTGAACACGATTTTCCCGCTGGAGTTCTTCGTCAAGCCCGACGACTTCGCCTTCACGCGCCACGACCAACTGCTCGACCAGGTGCAGGAATGGGCGGAGCAGGCGTATGTGATGCGCGAGGAGCAACTCGGCGCGGATATCGTGCGCGAGATGGAGCGGTTTTTCATGCTGCAGGTCATCACGCGGCGGTGGGTGGAGCATCTGGCGACGATGGACTACCTACGCGAAGGCATCGGGCTGCGCGGCTACGGGCAGATCGACCCGCTGGTGGCGTACAAGCAGGAGTCGGCGAAGGTGTTCGCCGAGACGCTGCACGCGATTCGCAACGATGTGGTGATGTTCCTGTTCCATGCGCAGGTTGCGCCGCCGCAGCCGCGCCAGGTGGTGCGGATTGCGGGCGACGCGAACCCTGCGATGGCAGGCGCGCGCGGCGGGATGGGCGTGCAGAAACTCGCCGACGGCGCAGAGCCGCTCGCCCAAGCGGGCGCGCCCACGGGCAAGGTCGGACGCAACGACCCGTGCCCGTGCGGCAGCGGCAAGAAATACAAAAAGTGCTGCTACCCGAAGTATGGCTGACACCGACAGAGTTTATGATAAGTGCCTATGGAATATGATTCCAACATGTAGACGGGGCAGGCACAAGACCTGCCCCTACAAGGCTGGCGTTGCCGTACCTCCGTAGGGGCAACCCTTGTGGTTGCCCGATTTAGGTTGCTCTGAATGCGCATGGTACAATACCCCGCCGATGACGGAACTGAACACGCAACTGGGCGTAAACTTCCCGCGCGGGTTCCGAAGCGCAGGCGTCTACTGCGGGATTAAGAAGCCTGGATTGTTAGACCTCGCGCTGATTGTGTCGGAGTGCGAGGCGAGCGTGGCGGGCGTATTTACGACGAATCGTGCGTGCGCTGCGCCTGTGCGCTGGTCAAGGCAGGTTGTTGCAGGCGGGGTGGGGCGCGCGATTATCGCCAACAGCGGCAACGCGAACTGCCTCACAGGCGAGCAGGGCGAGCGCGACGCGCAACGCACGGCGGAACTGGTCGCCCGACGGCTGGGCTGCCCGCCTACCCAAGTGGTGGTCGCCTCTACAGGCGTGATTGGCGTGCCGCTCCCGATGAACGCCATAGAAGCAGGCATCGCGCTGGCGTTCGAACGGCTCAGCGACGGCGACGACCGCACCACCGCAGACGCCATCCTGACCACCGACAGCGCGTCCAAGCGCGCCTCGATGGAAATCGCCGCTCCTGCAGGCGCCGTGCGCATCGGCGCGATTGCCAAAGGCGCGGGCATGATTGCCCCCAAAATGGCGACGATGCTCGCCTTCATCACGACCGACGCCGTGATAGCCCCCGCTGACCTACAAGCATGCCTGACGCGCGTGGTGGACGCGACCTTCAACTGCATCACTGTCGACGGCGACACCAGCACGAACGATATGGTGATTGCGCTGGCGAACGGCGCGTCGGGCGTGCGACTGACAGGCGACGCACTGCAAGCCTTCGAGCAGGGGCTGTATCAAGTGTGCGAGTACCTCGCCAAGCGCATCGTCAAAGACGGCGAGGGCGCGAGCCGTATCTTCGAGGTGCGTGTGTCGGGCGCGGCAGACGCCGACGCCGCGCGCCAAATCGCTCGCACAATCGCCGAGTCGCAACTGGTCAAGACCGCCATTCACGGGGGCGACCCGAACTGGGGACGCATTATCGCCGCCGCGGGACGCGCAGGCGCACCGATTGACCTGAACCGCGCACGGCTGTATCTGCAAAATACGCTTGTGTTCGAGAGTGGACGCCCCGCCGAGTACGACGAGCAAGCCCTCGTCGAGGCGATGCAGACCGAGGAGGTCGTGATTGACCTGCAACTTGCGGAAGGTGACGGCACAGCACACTTCTGGAGCAGCGACCTCACTGCCGAGTATGTCCAAATCAACGCCCATTACCGTACCTGAGACGATGCGGGCATACCGCCTCATCGCGCCGAACCAGTTGCGCTGGGAGCGCGTGCCTGCCCCAACGCCCCAGCCCGATGAGGCGTTGCTGCGTATCCACGCCTGCGGGCTGTGCGGCACCGACCTGCACCTCAAGGCGCGCGGGCATTACTACTGGAATGACCAGCCGCTGACGCTGGGACACGAGATTGTCGCTGAGGTCGTGAGCCTGCCGTTAGGCTACACGGGCGCGTTGCAGACAGGCGACTTTGTGGTGGTAGACCCGCAACTGGTGTGTGGCGACTGCTACTATTGTCGTCGGGGGCGACTGAACCTGTGCGAGCGGCTGGAGCATCTTGGGCTGAGTGTGGACGGCGGCTTCGCGGAGTATCTGACCGCGCCTGTGCGCAATCTGTACCGCGTGCCCGATGAGGCGTCGCGCGAGTCGCTCTGGCGCTACGCGCTGGTGGAGCCTGTGGCGACCTGCGTCGCGGGCATGCGCTTGGCGAACCCCCAACCTGACGAGACGGTCGCGATTGTGGGGCTAGGCTTTTTCGGGCAGGTGTACGCGCAACTGGCGCGCCTGTGGGGCGTGCAGCAGGTGCTTGCGCTGGAGGTGAATCCTGCGCGGCGCGCGGTGGCGCAGGCTATCGGCGCGGCGACGCCGCTTGACCCCAACGAATGGCGCGCGCAGCCGACCTGCGCACATGTGGTTATCGACGCGGCGGGCTCCCCCGACGCCGCCGACTGGTGCCTCCGCCTCGCACGCAAAGCGGGACGAGTCGTCGTCTTCGGCTACCGCCCCGAACCCGTGCAGGTGGACTGGTACCAAATCCTCGTCAAGGAACTCACGGTCATCGGCTCGCGCTCCAGCAATCACGCTTGGGAACACAGCCTTCAACTCATCCACGAAAACCGCCTCGCGCTGGACGCGCTCACAGACCTGCGCCCGTTTGACGCTATTGAAGAGGCGTTCGCCGACGCCGAAGCGCAGCGCGCCTTCAAGCCGATTCTGCGCTGGTAGCGAATGCCTTAGTCCCACCGCTCCCACAGGTCGGGGCGCTGGGTGCGCGTGTATTCCACCGACGAGCAAAAGGTGTTGTTGTTGCGCTCGCACTCCGATTCGGGCAAGCCGTAGAGCGCCTCGAACGGGGTGGCTTTCACATGCCCATCGGCGTACACGACGGTGACCTGCTTTGAGTGGCGTCCGTGGGGGCGTTGGTGGAACGCGGGCGGAAAGCCCGGCGCCGAGCTGAACCCGTAATGCTGCCACTCGGTGCGCATGAAGGGCGAGTGAACCACATTCATATGGAAGCCCTCGCGCTCCCACAGTGGTCGGCTCTGGACGCCCGACGGCACGCCGTCCATCACCATCACATGGCTGGCGGGCGCACTCAGTTGGGCGAGACTCTTGCTGGGCGGGTAGATGAAGGGCGTGGCTTGGCATCCGTTGGAGAAGCCCATCGGCGAGGGGTACGCCGCGCCGTAGCCAATCCGACCCTCGCACAGCAGGCGTCTGCCCGTCGGCGAGTCGGGGTTCGTTATCGGCTTCGCGTTCGGACAACGGGAGTAGAGGTTGTCCTTCGAGTAGGGCTGGAGCCAGTAGAGGTAGCCGATGGAAGTGCAGCTTGTGTAGCCGCCGCCGCAAAAGTTCGGGGGCGGAATCAACTGGTTCTCGGCAAGCGGGAACACCTCGCCATAGTCCTGCACATACATCATCGCAGCAATCCCAATCTGGCGACAATTACTAAAACACATGGTCTGGCGCGCCTTCTCACGCGCTTGCGCAAACACAGGGAACAGAATCGCTGCCAAAATCGCGATAATCGCAATCACTACCAGCAGCTCGATCAGGGTAAACCCGTAGGCTCGCTTCGTCGCTGTCATAATACCGATTATACCACAGAACTATGGGGTAAAGGGGCTAAGAGGAGAAGGAGTGCTGAGCAATCGGTTTCTCAAAGTCGCACCACTTTCCCCCACTTTCCTTCGGGCAGCGGGCGGCAAGTGAAGAGGAAGACCTGCGTTTGCTGCGCGACGCGAGTCAGCAGTTCCAGCGCGGCACGGTAGCGTGCCATATCCGAGTAGACGAACGGGTCGTCCAGCAGCAGGGGCAGGCGCAGGTCGTCGGAGAGCGCGTCCGCCAACCCCAGCCTGCAGGCGAAAAAGAGTTGGTCTACTACCCCTGCGCTCCACGCGACGGAGTCTTCCTTGACGGGGAGCGTTTCGCCGCGGTCGGGGTGGTACACCTGCAGGCTCAGGTCCTCGCCAAGCTCTGCCTGCGTGTAGCGTCCCAGCGTGAGGGCGGGCAGGTGCTGTTCGATGCGCGGCTTGAGGCGCGGGCGCAGGTCGCTCAGATAGCGCGTGTTCGCCTCTTGAAGCAACTTCGAGGCGGTCTCTATCACGCACATGCGATGTTGTAGTTGGTCAATCTGCTGCTGGGTGCGTGTGCGTTCCAGCTCCAGCGCGTCGGGCAGCTCGCCTATCTGCAGGGCGTGCAGCGCGCCCTCGCAACGGAGTTGCTCCGCTTGCAGCGCGTCTAACCGTTGGCGTTCCCGTTGCACGCGGTCGTCTAAGCGGAGCAGTTCCGATTCGGGCAGTTCGCCGTGCGCGAGGGGGTTGCGCCGAATTTGCTCTTCCAGCCCCACGATTTGCACGGCGAGTTCGCGCTGGCGTTCACGCAGTGCTTTGGGGTCGGGTACGATTTGGTGCAGCGCGTCGCGTTGGTGGTGGAGCCGTTTCTGTTCGGCGAGCCGTTGCTGGAAGGCGTTCCATCGCTCGCCGTAGCGTTGCAGGGCGTGCTGGAGGCGTATCAGGGTCTCGCTCGCGTGCTTGCTGGGTTCGCCGTTGATGGCGGGCGTTTCCACTGTGTAGCCCGCCTGTTCGAGCAGCGCGGTGAGTTGCCGCCAGTGGGTCTCCGCTTCGTGGTGGGCAGTCTCCAGCGCAGCGGAGGATTCGCTGGGGGCGTCGGCGTGGCGTGCGCGCCACAGGAGCGCGACGGCGAGAGCGACCAGTCCCAGCGCGAGCGCAATCACGCCCAGCGCAGGCGCGACGCCCCACAGCGGAATGCTCGCGGCGCAGAGGGCAAGCCCCAACACGGCATAGCCCGCGCGCGCCTGACGACGCCCCGTAGACGCCTGCCGCGCGTGTCGCGCCGCCTGCGCCTCGCGTTCTAACGCGCTCAGACGGCGCACGGCGTCCTGGTGGCGTACCCACGCGGCGTCTATCTGCTCTTTATGGTCGGCAGGCAGCGCGTGCCACAGGGCGAAGTCGTGCTGTAGCTCGGTCTCCAGCGCTTGCAGCCGTCGCTCTATCTGTTCCAGCTGATCTAAGTGGCGTTGGTTCGTGTCGGCTTCGCGGCGCAGATGCTCCAACCGTGTGCGTAGCGCCTGCAGGTCGCGCCAGCGTTCCAAGAGCCGCTCGTCCTCCTCCAGTTGCTGACGCAGGGAGTCGGTTTCCTGCTGGATTTGGCGCAATCGCTCGCGTAGCTCGCGTCGCTGGCGTTCAGTCTGACGGGCGGCGTGCAGGCGTTGGTCTTGGGTGTGCAGGCGGTTTCGCGTGTCCTCGACCATGCGGTTCAGGCGGCGACGCTCCTTGTCGAGCGCGTCCATGATGCGGTTGAGGTCGGCACTCACGGCGCTTTCCCGCAGCTGTTGCTGAAGCGATTTGAGGTCGCCTTTTTCGATTCGCGCGAGGGCGCGTTGGGCGACGCACGCTGTGGCGCGGTAGACCGCTTCGGGCACGCGCCAGAGTTGCTCCCAACGGGCGCGCGCCGCATCACCCGAAAGCGTTTCGTCCCCGTACTCCAGTGTGAACGCGCCGCGCTTGCGGGGGTCGTCGACTGGGTGAAACTTGCGGAGGCGCACGCGCTCGCCGCGCAGCTCCAACACCAGCTCCAGCGTCCAGCCATGTGGGTGTCCCCAGCTAATCCGATCGCGCACGGGCTGTGCGGTCGAGGTGGGCAGGGTGTAGAGGGCGTCCATCAGCGCCGCCAGCAGCGTGCTTTTGCCCGACTCGTTGTCGCCGACGAAGCAGTTCAGCCCCGCGTCGAACTCGAACGCCACACGCTCGCGGAACCGCCCGTAGCCCTCCAGAGTGAGCATAAGGAAGCGCATCACAGTCGCCCTCCGCGCAGCAAGTAGAGGCTTAGTTGCGCCGCCTCGCGGTAGAGCTCGGCTTGCTGGGGCGCGTGGGTCGCATAGTCCTGCGCGACTTGCACGAGCAGGCTCTCAAACGGCGTCTGCGGCGTCAGTTGCCCGACTTGGAAGGCGGGCACAACCTCCAGCCAGAGGCAGTGCGGCTGGAGGCTCTCGGTCAGCATCGGCACATCGAGCGGCTCTTCGGCGCTCCAGCGTCCCACGAGGCGCACAGCCGCGACGGTTTCGGGCGTAAGCGCGGTTTTCAGGTCGCGCAGCAGGCTTTGGGCGTCGGCATAACGGGAGACATCCCACTCCAGCGCGCCGTCGGGTGCATCGTCGGGGTAGCGGGCTTCGCCCGTGATGGCGTGCGCGACGCGCGCGGGGTGCCTCTGCGCGAGTTCCACGACGCACATCGTGGCGGGCAACCGTTGGCGCGGCAGAATCATCTCAGGCGCGCCGCTGTACCAGCAGACAGTGCGTCCCTGTGTCCACTCCTGCGGCGAGTGCCAGTCGCCCAAAGCGACATAGTCCAGCCCGCTCGCGCCCACCCACTGCGGCTGGATGTCGCCGTGCCCGCCCGCCGAGGGCATCGAGCCGTGCATCAGGGCGACTTGGAACGGCGCGCCGTTCGGGTCGCGTCGCAGGGCTGCCTCCCAGCGCGCGCTGTCCCCCGCAGGGCACGCGACGAGTTCCAAATCGAGTTCGCGCAGGCGCACGCGCCCCGTCTCGACAGCAAAGTGCAGGTTGCTCGGCAGGTCAATCTCACGGAAGGGGTGTCGCTCGGCGGGGTCATGGTTGCCTGGAATAACGACCGTCGGCAGGCGCGCCCCTTCGATGACCTCCAGCGCGAACGCCACCCACGCGCGCCCGACGCTGGGGCTATCGAACAGGTCGCCTGCGATCAGCACCGCGGCGCATCCGTATCTCCCCGCCTGCTCGAACACGCGCCGAAATGCCCGCTTCAGCCGCTCCTGATGCGCCGACGCCAACTCGCCTAAATACCCGAACGCCCTGCCCAAATGCACATCGGCAGTATGCGCTATGCGCAGCACAAGGTTTTGTTTCGCCATAAGAAGGCGCGTTCCTGCACGCATAGGGGTTGTCCGCTTTTGCCCCTTTTCTGAGTCTTATGCATGCGGTATGCGACGATGGAGGCTGTTTTGGGCGATTCTTGGCGCGGCAGGGGCGTTGCGCCTTGCGCCTGCGCAACTGTATGACTTTAATGTCGTCGCGCCGCCCAGCGGGATTAGCGGCAACCTTGCTCTTTCTGCGCGCACGCAGGGCACGCTGGTCGGCAACTACAATCCTGACACGAACCCTAATGGCACGCGCACCAAGCCTGGTCTGTTCGGTCCGTTCGAACCGACCGAGAATGTGCCTGTGGAGGTGCGCATCGGCGCGGCGATTGGCGGGAACATCAACCGTCAAGCGGGCGGAATCTTCCGCGCGACGGTCGACGGCGGCACGAACACAATCACCTTCGAGAACCTGTCGCTAAACTTCTTGGCGAACGGTCCCGCCGTACTGCCCGTGACGATTACCTTAGCAGGGCAGTCGTTCCGCACGCGCAACCCTGACTCGATCTATGTGTTGCTGCCTCAGGGAGTCACTTTCCCGATCGGCACAGTCAACTTAAGCCAGTTCACAGCGGTACAGACGGGCGCCGGTGCAGGCGTGCTGACCCCTGTCGGCGCGAATACCTACAACTTCACGGCGGCGGTGGCGGTGGACTTGACCCTTGTCGCCGACCTGCTGGGCAACCCGTTCGCGCAGACCTTCCCCTTCGTGCTGCCGTTGCAGGGGCAAGTCGTCGTGCTGGGCGACACGGCGCTCATCACCTCGCTGCAGCAACTGAACTTCTCGCAGACATTTAACCCTAATCTGGACTTGCCCCCCTTCGAGTTCGGCTTGCCGACCATCCTACCGCCAGGGCAGACCGCCAACCTCATCTTTGACCTGACGCTGGAGGAGATTGGCGTCAATGTGGACTTGGACATCAACCTCCGTGCGGAGGGGACGCTGGTGCCAGAGCCTGCGAGTCTGACCGCGCTGGGGATTGGGTTGGCGGCGTTGGCGCGGCGGCGGCGTTGCCGAACGGCTAAGTGAGAGTATTTTCGAACAGCCTCCCCACCTCTTGACAACCAAGCGGGAGATGTGGTATATTTTAACCGCCGACGCTCCTGGGTAGCTCAATGGGCAGAGCGGGTGGCTGTTAACCACCAGGTTGCAGGTTCGAGTCCTGCCCCAGGAGCCATTATGTTTTTATGGAGCCGTTGCGCCTGCAGAAGTGGTTGGCGCGTTGTGGCTGCGGTTCCCGCCGCGCCTGCGAGCAGCTGATTGCGCAAGGGCGCGTAGCCGTAAACGGCGCACCCGCCACGCTCGGCATGAAGGTAGACCCCGCACGCGACGCGATTACTGTCGACGGCAAGCCTGTGAACCCGCCCCAGCAAGCGTATGTTTACCTCATGCTCCACAAGCCGCGCGGGTATGTCACGACGCGCAAAGACCCCCATGCTCCGCGCACTGTGATGGAACTGCTTGAAGGCGTGCCTGTGCCTGTGTTCCCCATCGGTCGGCTGGACGCCGACTCGGAAGGGCTACTGCTATTCACTAACGATGGCGCGTTCGCCAACCGCCTGATGCACCCGCGCTACAAGTTGCCCAAGACCTACCGCGTCTGGGTGCAGGGCGTCCCATCCGACAGAGCCTTGCAGCGGTTGCGCGAAGGCGTGCCGCTGGAAGACGGAATGACCGCGCCCGCGCAAGTGCGACGCATCCGCAGCGAGGACGGGCAGACCCTGCTCGAAATTGTGCTTTATGAGGGGCGCAAACGCCAGATTCGGCGCATGTGCCAAGCGGTAGGGCATCCCGTGCGACGCTTGGTGCGCATCGCGATAGGCGAGCTGCGCTTGCCGCGCGACCTAAAGCCTGGGCAGTGGCGGATGCTCACCGACGAGGAGTTGCAGCTGCTACAGTCGTGTCCGTCGGGGAAGTAACCCGACAACGCCTATCCCACTAAACGCCGCGTCCCGCAGGTACCACTTACAAGCTGTGAAGCCTTTTCACGAGTAGAAGGTACAACGGACGCTAAAACTCACCTGCGGGGATAACAGAAGATGGTACCAACGATTTCGATCTGCCGTCCCACTGCGCTAACACAACTCGCCTCGCTGCGCGGTTTTTAGGAGAGTCGTAGACCAAGATGTCAGAACGACCAAAGACCTGAATAAGATTGCGCAGCGCGGGCGAGACGCCTACAGGAGAAAGAATCAGCCCGAAGATGGGCTTGACAACCCTGCAGTATCCAATCATCTGTGAAAGATGCCCCAGAGTGATTGGCTTGTTTTTACACTCGACGAGTACCAGCTCTGCGCGGGTAGATGACAGTAGCAGTCCTACGATATCCACCTGAACATCCCAAGTCTGGTACTCTTGAGGGAACTGCGATTGCACGCCGAGTGCGTGGATTACCTTATTCAGGCGTCGAGTGGCACAGACCTGCGTGCGCACCACTCGACGCCTGTGGCGTTGGGAGAGGTAATTCTGAAGCCATTCCGCCACATCAGGGTACATTTCGCTCTCTCTCGCGTATCTCAAGGCTCAACAGCCTCCTGTTCCACATCTTCCTGATAGCTAACATCCTGCTGTTGGGGTCGCTTCGGACAGCCCAATGCTCGGCATATTTGCCAGTAGGCGTCAAAGTGCCTCCCGCGTAGGGAGGTAGGAAGTCGCTCGTCCTCCTCACGCGAGTCGGGCGGTTTAGTTCGGCGGGCAGCGCGTTCGCCTGGGCAGAAACTGTACTTGAACTCGCTAAAGTTCTGCTCATCCAAGTGTGCAAGTTCTTCAAGTACCTACTGCTTATGCCGAAAACTGAACCCTATCTTCAGAAAGGGTACAACAAATATATTGATTTGGTGTTCGCGGAAGTCGCGCCCCAAGTTTGGGTGTCCCCAAGTAATCAGTTGGACGGGCACTTGCAGGTGATCCTGCAAAAGTTGACAGAATTGTACGGGTAGTTCCCAGTTATCTTTGTAGTTGAGAACATCCAGACGCACGCGATTTCTTCCATCCACATACCGATTCGCTTTGCGCACATTCCCTGCCACATCTGCAAATCCGCGCACGAACTCGCGGCGCCACTCTGAGGGAGTTTGCGGCTCGAAGAGAATTGGAGGAACTCTAAACGCGCCGAAATGCACTGCATCCCCGAGAATCATGCGAAGATTGCGCCAAATCATGTTGGGGCGCATAAAGCGCACCAGCAGACGGTGGCTCTCCTGACTGCTGATTATGTCCACATCCGTCTCGAGCAGGTTGCGCAGGCGGGACGCGATGTCCACGAGTCCCAGTTTCGTCTCTACTGACTGGTCGAAGGCTGTGTTCACTCCCTCTACAGTGAGCGCTGAAGTGGGGAATTCTATGATGATTCGGCGGTCGTCGCCCTGTTCGATGAGTTGTCCTCGGGCGACAATCAGCCCGACGAAGTAGGCAACATCGGCGTCAAAGTAGTCCATCTCTACTTCCCTTCCGCCTTCTGTAGTATGAGAATGAATTCGTGAACCTTATTCACGCGAAACACAGCGGGATAGCCTAACGGACGCAAGTTGTTATACTCATGACGACGATCCCAGATAATCAGGTCGTCATAAACGAAGCCGATTTCCTCAAGGCTGCTTGCTAAATCGCTGTGGAAGGGGTAGAATCGATTCTTCTTGCGAATATCCATGACGACCACACAGCAGTAAGCGCCAGGTTTCATCACAGCGTGAACTTTTCGGAAGATTGCTTGCAGCGCGCCGAGAAACTGGTGATAATCGCGAATCTTGCCCAAGTCTTTCTCTTCGTCGCCGTAGTGGCGTATCGGTTTGTAGTCCGCCGTGCGTTTCTCAAGCAGGATGTCCCAATAAGGCGGCGAGGTAACGACAAGATCGACGCTCTCAGGGGCGACCAGTTGGTCAATATCATTCGCGTCGGCTACATAGACGCGGCTCGTTGCGGCGCACGAATCGTCTGCCCACTCCTGTTCAAGGGTGAGGGTGTTCAAGCGTTGCTCGGCGATTTGCGCGTATTCGGGGTTCAGTTCAACGCCTATGCCGTGCCTGCCCAGTCGTTTCGCAGCCAGCAGCGTGCTGCCTACTCCCATAAACGGATCCAGTACAGTCATTCCCCTGCGTGTGAAGCACTCGATGAGGCGCGCGGGCAGCGCCATCGGGAACATAGCGGGGTGCTTCAACGCCGCCTCTTCTGGGGTCTTGCGCAGGTCACTCCAGATAGAAATTGAGTAGCGCGTCCATGTCGCCCCGTCGAGATCGTTCGCGCGTTTCGCCGCGTACAGCGTCGGAGATTCCGCCGCTTGCTCCCCATACAGCGGCTCAAGGTCTATGGGCACAAGCGTCTCCTCCAGAGGGTAGAGGGAGTCTTGCATAGCGCTCATTATACCTGCACACTGAAGGGAATGTCAGTTTCTGGACATGGCAAAGTCAACCCCCCGAAGGCTCTGCGAACATCGGTTGGCACTTTACACCTGCGCCACCTCGTTGGGCAGCAGGAGTTGCAACCGAATGTCGCGGCTGCCCAGCATGCGCTCGTGCTGGCGTGGCTTTTGGCGCACCCGTGCAACTACCACCTGCGCGCGGTAGGCGGTGAGTTTGCCCTTTTGCACCAGCGCCCAAGCGTCTTCATCGACGCCAATCCCGACAAGGCGCGGATGCTCCAGTAGAGCGCACAGCAGGCGCGGCAGCCGCTGCCGCTTGAGAAAGTGCTGATCGACGATTGCGTTCGGCAGCGCGCCGATGGCAGGCGCAGTGGGGCTTGCGCCGACTTTCAAATCGCCGTCGGGCGAGTGGTCGCCTGTGGGCATGCGCGCGCCCATCAGCGATGCGCCCGCGCTCGTGCCGCCCGCCACCCCGCCGCGCGCCACAACGCCCCGAATCGCCTGCAGCAACTCCGCTGAACCGCCCAGCCGCTCCATGAAGCGGTTCTGGTCGCCGCCAGGGATCCACACGCCCCGCGCCGATTGCACCAGCGCCGAGAGTTCGCCCGCGTCCAGTGTGTCGGGCGCGACGACATTCTGTGCGCCGTTCTCGGCGAAAAACTCGGCGGAGCGTCGTCCCCCGCGCGCGACATCCTGTTGCGTGTGCGCCAAGATGACAATCCGCGCGTTCGCGCCGCCTGCCAGCCGCAGCATCGTCTGGGGTACTTCGGGCGGTGTGCTGCCCCCACCTGCCAAGATGACTGCGCCGCTCATAGCCATTCCAGCAGGGGGCGCAGGTCGCGCAGTTCGGGCACGCCGCTGTCGGGGTCGGGATGCGGCGCGCCCTCGCGGTTCACCCACGCCGCGCGCCAGCCCGCGTTCAACGCGCCTTGCACATCGTGCGCCCACGAGTTGCCCACAAACAGTATTTGCTCGGCAGGCAGCCCCAGGTGACGCTGCACCCGCTCGAAAATCGGCTTATGCGGCTTGCCAATGCCCACCTCGCCCTCAATCGCGATGATGTCGAACAGCCCTTCCAGCCCCAACACCTGCAATTCGCGTCGCTGCTCGTAGGCGGGACCGTTCGTGATGACAAACAGCGGGTAGCGCGCCCTCAGCGCGTGCAGCACCTCCAGCGTCTCCTCGTGCAGGTGGAGCATCTGCTCGCGCAGGGCGGCGTACTCCTCGCTGATGCGCTCTGCCAGCCCGTCGGCGTCGAGGTTCAGGCTTCGTAGCAGGCGTCGGAAGGTCTCCGTGCGCGTTGCACGCCCCTCCCGCAAGTAGAGCGGATACCACCGCTCCGAGTGCAGTTCCTCCAGCACGCTGTGGAAGGCGCGCTTGTAGTGCTGATCGAGTGTCTCGATGGGCAGTCCCGTCTGGGGCGCGAGGTAGCGCTCCATCATCGCCCGCCGCGCCTGCACCGCAACGGGCATATAGACGCACAGCGTGTCGTCCAAGTCGAAGCCGACCGCCCGCACCTGACCGAATGGCGTCTCTCTCATAGCGATAGCACCCGTGCGAGGGGCGTCTGTCCGCCGTAGACCTGCGCGCCCGTGTGCGTGAGAATCTCCACCGCGCGCGAGAAAATCAGCAGGTCTACCTGGCTGCCGCGCTCGATAAACGAGAGTTTCTGCGCGGGCTGGACGCACTGCCCCTCCTGCACATAGGTCGTGATTTTGTTGACGAACTTGTCGGCGATTTCGACGACGGCGACGCGCACGCGCTCGCCCTCAATAAAAATCGTTTGCCGCTCGTTCTGCAGGTGGTACTTTTTGCCGAGCAGGTCGACCGCGCGGCGCAGCCACGCCATGCTCACATACTCCCACAAGTCCACCATCGGCAGGTTGGCGCGGGCAGGCGTGTAGACAATCCGCCGCACCGTGCCTGCAATCGGCGCGTAGTTGTAATGCACATCGAGCGGACTCATGTAGACGCCAATCAGCCAGCCTTCGGGCGGGACACCCTCCCAGTCGGCGCGGGTGATTTCGGTAATGCGAATCGGGCGTCCGAGTTTCTCGGCGAAGACTGTGCCGTCCGCGCTGACGGGGCGGATGTAGACCACCTTACCGTCGCACGGCGCGAGAATCAAATTCGGGTCAGGTGGCGGGACGCGCAACGGGTCGCGGTAGAACCACACCTTGCGCAGGAACCAGTTCACGCCTGCGACCGCCGCGCCGACGCCCGCCGCTATTTTTAGCCACGCAGGAATACGCACGGGGTATAGTGTACCTGCTACGCCCACTCGTCAGACATAAACCGCCTCCCGAAGGATGGATGCGCGCAACTCGGGACGCAGGGCGTCTATCATCACCAAATCCACTCGTCGCCGTAGGACGCGCTGCAAGTAGAACTTGAGTTCCATATAGTTGTCGAAGTTAACCCCGTCTGGCTCGAACTCAACCAGAATATCGACATCGCTGCGCTTGCGCGCCGTGCCGCGAGCGTGCGAGCCGAACACCGCCAACCGCGCCACACGAAACTGTCGGCGCAGAGTGTCGTGGCGAAGCGTAAGCTGCTCGCGAATTGTCGCCAGCGTCGGATTCGTGGGAGTCATCACGGAAAGTATACCCTGTCTGCACCCCCGTGAACAGGAACCCACCCCCGTGCGTCGAACCATGCCTGTGATGAGACCGAGCCTTGTGATCTGCGTTGGGCTGTTGGCGGTCGCTGCCGTGAATGCGCAGGAGACGCTGAGTCTGGACGACGCGCTGCGCTTGGCGTTGCAGAACAACGGGCTGGCGCGCGCCGCGCTTGCCGAGACCGACGCTGCCGACGCCCGCCTCGCCGCCGCACGCGCGAACCTGTATCCCAGCATCGACCTCAGCAGCAGCACGACGCGCACGCGCATCGAGGGCGGAGGCGCAATCGCCGACACCACCCAACGCCAGAACGGCTTCGGGCTGGAGTGGCTGCTGCTGGATAACGGGCAACGCGAGTTGCGCATTCGCCAGAGTTCGCGCACGGCAGAGGCGACGCGCCAAAGCACGCGCGAGACCCTCCGCCGCGTGCTGTTCCAGACCGCGCGCGCCTACTACGAAGTGTTGCGGCGCAAAGAGTTGCTGCAGGTCGCCGACACCGCCGTGCGTCGCGCCGAGACGCTGCTGGAGGTCGCCAAAGCGCAGGCGGAGGTCGGCGCCGCGCCCCAGAAAGATGTGCTGCAGGCGGAGGCGGATCTTGCCAACGCCCGCGTGCAGCAGATTCAGGCACGCAACGCCTTGCGCTTGGCGGAGACCGACCTGAAGCGGCTCATCGGCTGGGACGCGCAAAAGCCGCTACCCGCGCTAACCGCGCCCGACGCCCCGCCGAAGCCTGACCCTGCGCTTAGCGTTGAGCAACTATGGCAGCGCGCCCGTTTGCAACGCCCCGACCTGCGCGACGCCGAACTGCGCCTGCAAATCAGCCGTCTGGGGCTGGACGCCGCGCGCCTGAACAGCCTGCTGCGCCTGCAAATCAGCGCGCGCGGCTTCCGTGAGTACGACCCCAACAGCCGCACGCAAGGCAGCATCAGCATCGTCGCCTCGTACCCGCTGTTCGACGGCGGGCTGACCCGCGCGAATCTGCGCGAGGCGGAGGCGAGCCTGCAGAGCGCACAGTTCCGCCTGCAACAAGCCGAGCGCGACGCCTACGCCGAAGTGGAGAGCGCGCTGCTAAGCCTCCGCGAGGCGTCCGAACGGCTGGAGGCGTCCAAAATCGCCGTCGCCGCCGCGCAACGCAACTTCGACGCCGCGCAAGAGTCGCTGCGCGAGGGCGTCGGCACGATTGTGGAGGTGCTGACCGCGCAACTCGCGCTGATTACCGCCGAGACGAACCTCGTGCAGGCGACCTACGACGCCGCCGTCGCCGAACTGCAACTGCGTGTTGCTACAGGCGAGCGGCTACCCGCAGAGCCGTAAGCGGGAACCTCTTGAGGTCAGCATCCTGTCAAAGTTTTGGTGTATAATACCGATTGAAGGAGGCGCACTAATGAGACGGTTGTTGATTGTGGCAGGCGTGCTGGCGACGCTTGTAGGGCAACTGTTTGCGCAGGATAACCCGTGGAAACCGCTTGGCGGGTGGCAACTTGTCGAGTGGCTGGACGATGTGCAGATTGTGAAGGTGCTTCGCAAAGGCGACCTTATGCCTGCGATTTTCCCGCCTAAGCCGACTTGGCAGCCCGACGCAGGCGACTTTTTCCCCGCGTCGGATGTTCTGCTGTACCGACGGATGCCCGCCTCCACTGGGCAACAGGAATATTATGCCTACGAGAGCTACAACATCGTGCTGGATGACGCGAACATTCGGCGCGTGTTCGATCCTGCAGGCGTGGGGCGGTTCCGTATCAGCAGCGTCGAAATAATGGTCTATTTCCCTGCTGCTGGATTCTACACCATTCAGGGCTTCTGGACTGGCTCTGATGATAACATAACGCCTTTCCCCACCAGCAATCCACCGAACACCTTCTTGCGCAGCAACGAGGGACCACACACTATTTTTGTGTGGCAGGCAGGCGTTGGGCGACTCCGTACCAACATAGACCCAAGCAATGAGGTATTCACTGTGCAGTGTGGCGTGCTGGATGGGTCAATCGACTCGCAGCGACGCTTCAACTGCTATGTCGGCATTCAAGTGAGCCCGCCGGGCGCGTGGGTCTGCGGCGCACTGCCAGGCACGGACTTGAACTTGGACTACTTCCTCGAATACGATGGCAACGATTACGAAGCCTACCGACTGCAAGGGGGCGTGCCCGCGACCTTCGCGATGCAGTTAATCGGCAACGCGACGCCTTCGCTGTACGGCAGAATCACGATTGCGGGTTACACGGGCAGCTTGGAAGGTAAGACCGCCACAATCAAGGTAAAACAAGGTACCCAAGTGTTTACTTACACGGCGACCTTGGGCGCGAACGGGCAGTACGCCGTACCGATTGACCAGTCGGGCAACATGGAAGTGCTGGCACAGGTCGCGCCAGGGCTGGCGCGGAAGGTCAGCCTCAGCAATGTGTCGGGACCTGTGCAGCAGAACTTCACGCTCACCAACGGTGATGTGAACGGCGATAATGTGGTCGACGACGCCGACCTGCTGCAGGTGCTGTTCAACTTCGGAGGGACTGACCGCGCCAGCGATGTGAACGGCGATAATGTGGTCGACGACGCCGACCTACTCATCGTGCTGTTCAATTTTGGCAGTGTCGGCGACCGATTCTAACGCGCGGCGGGTCTACGCGCTGGTGCGCCAGATTCCGCGCGGTAAGGTGATGAGCTACGGGCAGGTGGCACGCGCCTGCCCGCCGCTTACCGCCCGCCAAGTGGGACGAATCATGGCGCGCGCGCTGGACGGCGACATCCCGTGGTGGCGCGTGGTGGGCAGCGACGGCAGCCTGCGCATCCACAAGCGCGACCCGATGCTCGCCCAACTCCAGAAATCGCTCCTCCAGCAGGAGGGTGTGCCCTTCACCCCCGACGAGCGCGTCCAAATGACCCCCGACTATGTCGCCGACCCTGCAACCTTCGAGGTACAATTGCGGTAGTATCATGGTGAGGAGGTCTTATCCGAATGGCACGCCGTTATGACGACGAGTTCGAATTGCCCGAGACGCAAATCCGCGCTCTGGCGATTCTGGAAGAGATTATGCGTCTTGCGCCCCGCGACGACCTACGCCTGCGCCAAATGCTGCGCCTGCTCCAGCACCAACTGGAAGTCGACGAGAAGCAGATGCAGGAGGCGATGCAGGCAATTCAGGAATACGAGGAGGCGTATCAGAAACTGACCAGCCCTGCCAACCGCATCGGCGTCTTTCTGAACCAGCCCGATGAGGGCGTCGCGCTGATTGCGCTGGGCGACAGCGAATACTACGCCAACATCGACCCCAAGTTAGAGAACCCCGACTTCAAAGTGGGCACGCGCGTGAAGGTCAACGAAGCGTTTGCCGTCATCGGCGACTTGGGCTATCACCCTGCGGGACCGATTGTGAAGGTACAAGAGGTGCTGGAGGGGGATCGCTTGCGCGTCGGGTCGGACCCGCAAGGCATGACCTCGCGCATCGTGTTCCGCTCCACTGACCTGTCGGAAGTTCTCATCAAGCCCGGTGACGAGGTGCGCCTCGAACCCAACTACAAAGTCGCCATCGAACACATTCCCCACCAAGAGGTGCGCGACTACTACTTCGAAGAGGTACCCCCCATCGAGTGGAGCCAAATCGGCGGGCAGGAAGAGGCGATTCGGCTCATCCGCGAGACCATCGAACTGCCCCTACTACACCCCGAAGTGTTCCAACGGTTCGAAAAGCAGCCGCTTAAGGGCATCCTGCTCTACGGACCGCCGGGCTGCGGCAAGACGCTCATTGGCAAGGCGACCGCCTACAACCTCACGCGCCAATATTCTGAACGGATGGGCAAGCCCGTGAAGGAATACTTTATGTATATCAGCGGTCCCAAGATTCTGAACATGTGGCTGGGCGAGACGGAGCGCATGGTGCGCGAAATCTTTTCGATCGCCCGTGAGAAGGCGCGCGAGGGCTATCTCGTGTTTATCTTTATCGACGAGGCGGAGTCGATCTTGCGCACACGCAGTTCGGGCAGGTGGCTCAACATCTCCAACACGGTCGTGCCCCAGTTCTGCGCCGAGATGGACGGGCTGGTGAGCCTGGAGAATGTGGTGGTGATGCTCACTTCCAACCGCCCCGACTATATCGACCCCGCCATACTGCGCCCAGGACGCATTGACCGCAAGGTGAAGGTGCGCCGTCCCGACCGCGACGCCACGCGCGAGATTTTCGGCATCTATCTTACGCCGACGCTGCCGCTGGATGCCGACTTCGTGCGCGAGTACGACACGCCCGCCGAAGCGCGCGAGTGCCTGATTGAGCAAACCGTGCAGTACCTCTGGCGCAAGGCGCCCGACACCGAGTTCCTGCAGGTGTATCTGCGCAACGGCGGCGTCGAGACGCTCTACTGGCGCGATATGGTCAGCGGCGCGCTCATCAAGTCGGTCGTCGATCGCGCGAAAGAGTTCGCTATCCGCCGCGCGATTGAGGAGCCGAGCGTCGAACACGGCGTCCGCCCCGACGACCTCAAGCGCGCCATCGAGATGGAGTACCGCGAGAACGAAATCTTCCCCAAGTCGGATGTGATGGAAGACTGGCTCAAGCTCATCGATTACGAGCCTGAGTATGTCGCCAGCGTCAAGCCCATCCGCCCAGGCGCAACGGGCGAAGATTTGCGACGCACCGTGATCTGATGCACTATGCGTGCGGAGTGGGAATTGCCCCTGCTCCGCACGGCAGCGTCAGCTGACCCCCTCGTAAAGATCTGGTAGTAGCTCAAGGAACCGCCTGTCAAGGTGGAGCAGCTCGGCGGTCTGGGGGAACTGCCGCCTCTGTTCGTAGTGATGGCGCAGGCTGCGGGTTCGCTCCAACCAGAAGGCTCGCGCGCCGTACACGCGCTTCATAATCTCGATAGCGAATGGGTAGCCGCTATGCACCAGTTCCGCATTCTGCAGCAGCGGCTGGCTCCGAAGCCACTGCTCAGTTTGTTTATAATTTGGGTCGTCTTGCCCAGCGGGCACGGTGGCGGCGAAGAACTCTTGGTAGCCGATGTTTCCGACTCCCACTGCGCTTGCGCTCCAGAACGGCTGGCAAGTGTTGAGCATCGTGGTAAGCAGGTTGGGCAAGTCGTCGCGTTCGAGAATAAGCCGTGCGATTGAGACCTGTTCTCGCAGGGCGGCTTGCATTTTAGCGCCGATCGCTCCCACCAACTCAGCTACCAGCTCGTCGCTGCTTTTCTGGGCTAAGGTGTTCAATCGCTGGTCGAGCTCTGTGCCCAGTTGCTGCCACAGCTGGTCGCGATAGGCGGCGATGTCCACGGGCACACGGTCTAAGAACCTGTGGAACTCTTCGGGCGTAAGGCTCCACTGATCCAGCACATAGGTAGAGCCTGGAGCCGCGGCGTGTAGGCGCGTGCTCAAAATTTCGGCGCATCGGTGGTCAATCTCGCCTAACTTAGCGATTGCCAGCTCAATTTGGCGCTTCCACTCCTTGAGCTGGGGGAGGATTGCTGGCTTTCCGTCGATGGGTTGGTCGCTGCCAAGCACTTCCAGGGTTGCTTGACGCGCGACCGCTTGCAGTTCGTAGTTGCCGTAGCGTCCCAGCGTGAGGAGCGCATCGTCGATGGCTTGCTCGTCCGCGCTGCCCATCGCTTGTATCCTGCCGCTCAGTCCACGCAGGCTGGTCAGGAAGGCGAGCCGACTGCCGAGTTCGTTTTCCAATCGTCCCTTCGTGTCTGTGTCGTAGCTTTGTTGCTCCTCGACCAGTTCACGCTGTACGCTCTCGAAGATGGTGATCAGCTCGTCTACGAACTGGTAGGCGGCGCGCAGCCCGCGCTCGTGAATAATGCTGTTTGTGCGCTCGCGGATGGCTTGGCATGCGCGTTCCAAGACTACGGGACGCTGCTGGCTTACTTGGCGTCGCGCTGTTGGTAACAGGTCGTTTTGCAGGCGCGTGATTTCCCGCTGGATCCACTCGGCGGCGTATTGTGCCTGCTTGAGGTCGTCGCCGCCTGCCTCGCGTTCCAGCTCTTGGCGCGTGCGTGACAGTGTATAGCGTCCGGAGAACAGTTGCAGCGAGAGGTCGTCGCGGTCGCGCCGCTCTTCGAGGCGGTTCGCTTCCAAAAAGCCGTCGACCAGCTGTTCCAACTCGGCGCTGGTGAGCGGCTGTCCAAGCAGGTCGTCCGTGATGAACTGGCGCAGCTGCCGAACTGCGCCGTGCTCCAGCAGTTCGACGATGGGCACGGAGAGCGCCGTGACGCCGAGGCTGTGCAGGGTGCGCAGCTTTTGGGTCTGCGGGCACGGCTGCATTGTGAGTACGGTGGCGATGTTGGCTTGCGCCGCGCGGTTGCGCGCGCCCACAGGCGAGCCGATGTCTATCAAAAGCGCGCGCGCGGCAAGCTCCAGCACCTCGTCACGACTTGCCAGCATCCGCCCGTCCGCCGTGCCACGCTCCAATATGAACTCTTCGTCGTAGACAGGCGCGCTTACCGTGATGTCGCTGAGATTCGGATACCGAAAAGTAAACGGCTGTTGCCTGAGCAAGTTCGCATCGCAGAAGTATTCCAGCTCCTTGAGGGCAGCATAGCCGTTCGCCTGGATAATCGACATAAAGGCTGTGTTGTTGCGCAAGGTCGGCTCGTTCTCGAACACGGCAGGCATATAAAACAGCCCCACGATGGAGACGCTCGCGTTTGGCGCAAGCTGTCGAAGCAGGGTGCGCGTCAGCACCGCCGTATCCAAAAAGAGCGACGAGCCTGTGCCGCCACATAAACTCCCCACGATGTAGATGCGCACTTGGTTCGTATCTAACTGGAAGCTGCGCGCACGCTCCCTGAGACGAATCTGCAGCTCCTGACCGATATTCAAACATTCATTCAACGCGGTTCTGAGCTTGCCTAATATCGTTTCTAAGCTCACATAGAACGCGAATCGTCCGACGGGACGAATGCCGCCCACGCCGTTCGCGTTGCGCAAGATATGCACGGGGAGGGCGTCGGGTATCCACTCGCGCAATTTCGCAAGCTCGCCAATTCCCTTCTTGACGGAATCGTAGACCGCCTCGGGGTTTTGTAGGGTTAGCATGGCGCGTTCGGCGTCAGGCGCATCCGCCAACTTAGGCGCAGGCGCGAACGCGGCTTGGTCTGTATCTATCAGTAGGAATCGGATAAGCGGAACCTCGCCGTAGCGGATGCGCATAAGCCGCTTCAGTCGGCGCGCCGTCCAAACGCCGCTCCCGCCCAGCCCAATCACCAGCGTGGGCGCAACGCTCATCACTTGAGCGACTTGTAGGTCCCCAATCGTGTTCTCTAATGCTGTCCGCAGAGTTTGTTGAATCCCGTTCATAGCGCACCTCGTAAACGGATTATACCTACTGTGTGAACTGTTGCCACAGGCGCCACCAGTAGACCAGTGCGCCCAGCGCGCACAAAAGTGTAATACGGCGCGGAAGCGTGGTGGGCATTAGTCGGCTCCAGAGGGGCGCGTTCGCCCGTGTTGGCTCCGCCCGCTCGTAGCGGATGGTCTCACTGCCCGCGAGGCACTGTTCGCCCTCCTGAAGCGTCGCCTCGTTTTGGCGGAGCGGTTCGCCTGGCTTGCGCAAGGCAACAGGGCTTCCAGGCGCGACGCGAACCACCACTTCAGGCTTCTCCGCACTGGCGCGTAGCTCCAGCCCACGAATGGAGAGGTTCTGTTCGGGTTCGAGGAAGTGTGTTTCGTTCGCGATTCGAATTGTGTGGCGATACCGCAGGGGCGGCTGGCGCATGGGCAAGAGTAGGTAGACGAGCGTCAGCCCAATCGCCACATAAAGCCAGAAGTAGCTGAGGGTCGTCGCCTCGACCTGCACGACCTCGCTCTGGCTCTGCAGGGCTTGACCGTTACGCACAACGCGCACAATCGCCGTAAGGCGGTACGCTCCGCGCTTCGGCAGCTCCACGGAAGCGGTGAGCAACGACTCGCTTCGGCGCATCGGTACTTCCTGTCGCCAATTGTCGCCCTCTATGCGCAGGAGCGCGGTAAGTGTCGGGTCTTGTCCCAAGTAGGGCGATTCTCCAAGCAGCAGGCGTGCGCGCGCCGTTGTCCGCGCAGGGATCGTGCTGCCTGGCTCAGGCTGGGTGAGGCGGGCGTAGGGGATAACCACCGCTTCGAACGGCACAAAGTCCGACCAAAACTCGCGTTTCGTGGTTTTGCCCGCATCCTGCAGCTCCACTTGGGCGCGGATGCGCACGCGGTAATTCGCGGGGCGCGGCGGGCGATAAAGCGCCGTGTAGGTTCCGTCGCTCGCTTGCGCATCGCCGTGCGTGCCGTCGTCCCACATCGTGACGCGGTCGACAAGCGCGCCGTTTTCGTAGACTTGCGCCGTGAGGAACAGCTGCGCCGTCTCGCCGCGCCCGCTGATAACCGTGACGCCTGCCCTTTGAAGCGCGGCTTGGAGTTGTATTGTCGGCGCGTCTTGCGCCCAACTGTGCAATGACTGCGCCGACGGCGCATGCACCACCACGCGCCACTCCTGCGCCGAGCAAACTGCCAGTGTCCCCAACAGCGCAGCACCGATGATTCCTACTCGCATCGCGCCTTCCCCTTCAGGTTCGGATAACGCGAATCGTGCCCCAGTCTTCGGGGATGGCTCGCCAAGCCCAACGCAATCCACTGCGGTCTCGCGTCAGCTCTAGCTTGACGAACAGGTACGCCGTCCCCTCGTGGAAGAATCCACGAAAGCTGTCGGGAAATTCTTCCGCGCCTGCAATCCCGATTCCTGCTTCCGAGTTGTCGTTGCGCAGCACCAGCGCCGCTTGGGGGACGGTCTCTCGCAAGGCGCGTAGGAGCGTATAGGCGGCGACGGCGAGGTCGGCGGGCGACGCCTGCCGCTCGTACAGCGTCTCTATGGCGAAACGCGGCGACGCGCCCGTCGCATCCGCTTGGAAACTCTCCAGTAGTGCAAGCAGGTTCCGACAGCGTTGGAATGGCGTCCACCCTTTTTTCTCGTGCAGGTCGTGCAGTTCCGCTGCGAGCGCGAGGATTTCGGGCGTTGTCTGGTCTGCCTGCAGGTATCGGAGCCAGTCGCCTTCGCTTTGGCGCTCGCGGGGTCGCTCGCGCGCCTGTTCGAGTCGGGTCGGGCTGAAGGCGACTGTAAGGCTCAATAGTTCGGGCGCGGATTCGGGCGTGGGCGCGAAGCTCCACTGATAAGCAACAGTTTGCCCCTGCTGTTGGCGCAGTGGCTCCACCTCCGCCGCCAGTTCCGCGGGGACGAGATTGACCGCAGGGCGCGGGTAGCGCTTGATGCGCCGCGCGGTCAACACGCTGAGCGCAATCGCCGTTAGCAGCCCCAGTTCCAGCGCGCCCGCGGCACGCACAATCGCCAGTATCAGCACAATCGGCAACGCTATCAGGAAAAGGAGCAGTTGCCACGACTCCAGCCCCGCGCTATCGACACAGCTCTGGAGGCGCGCCATCAAAGGCGGGTCGCTTGTCTGTCGCAGCGCGAGGAGAGCGAGACCGAACCCCACTGTCGCCGTTAGCAACACGGCGACCAACGCCGCGCCGTCATACGCTGCAAGCGATTGGAGCCAACGCGCCCATTCGGGCATTCGATGCATCAGCCAGTGGATGAGCAACGCGAGCGGCAGTGGGAAAAAGCCGATTGCAACCCACAGCATCGCACCGACCGTAATTGGCGCGGGTAAGTCGGTCGCGTGATAGGTAATCTCCTCTGACTCTGAGAGCGGTCTTTCGTGCATGGTTTACTCCGTTGCAGACGCGTCGTGTGCATCGGGCACGCGGTCTACCCAGCCGAGCTGGACGAACCCCGCCACCGCGGGCAGTTGCAGGACAATCCACTGACTCCCCAACTGCGTTTGAGCGGTTTGCTGGATGTGGTTGTTTAGCGCGGGTTCATCCACGGCGTGCAGCTGCCATCCCACAGCGCTTCGCGCCGACTGCGCCAGATACGCGCGCGACTCTTGGTAACACTCATCGAGTAGCCCGCGCACGGCGCTCGACTCGTTCACGGGGAGGTAGTCGCTGATACGGCGCATCTGCTCGCCGCGTAGCTGCTCGATCCACAGCTGTTTGGCAGCCTGATAAATCATTGCTTCCAGCGTTTGGTCGCTCAGGCGATTGATAAGTGTCTCGTAGGCGTCGACGGAGGCGTTTTGCAGCGTCTGTCGCCAAAGCGCGGGCAGGTCTTGCCCGATTAGGCGTTCCTGCAGTTTGGGTTCCAGTTGTTGCCATGTGCGCACGGCTGCCCGCGTCAGCGGCGTGTGGGGCGGGTCGAACGCGCGCGCGTGCGCCTGCCAGTTCTGACGCACGCGCTCAAAGTCTTCCAACCCGCGTCGGTTCATACCAGCCAGCTCCTGAAGGCGGTTCAGGAAGTTGCTTTGTACCTGCTGAAGCAGTTGCAGCCCCATCTCGCGCAGGTGGGAGACGATAGCCTGTTCAAGGGCGAGGAGCGCGTCTTGGGTGGCTTGCTCGACGCGCTCGTGCGCGTCGCGAATCGTCTGAATCGCTTTCAGAATGATTGCGACCGTCGCGCTAAGCCCCGCGACGCCGATGAGCCCCCACGCGCTCCATGGGGGCGCGCCCGCGAAGACCGCACGCACCGCCTCGTTGAGCGCGGCGGTTAGCCAGTCCCATCGCGCCAGCGCGAACGCCGTATAGCCAATCAGCGCGAGGGTAAGCAGCGCGCGGGTGATGACCGCATACGGGTTGGGCGCATCAGCAATCGCACGCTCCAACTCCGTGTAGCGCTGTTGCGTTCCCCCGCGGTCTACCCCGCGTGGCGTGCCAGGCTTGGCAGAGCGCCATTCGTTCAGGCACTTGACGAGATGTTCGAGCGTGCGCTCCACCGCCGCGAAGACACCTACCCCCTGCTGCGCGATAGTATCCAGCACAGCGACAATTGCCTCGTCTGCTTCCTGCTGCTTGCGCGCAGCGTTGCGCTGCATTTTGGGCAGCCAGAACTCGCGCAGCAGCCAGCCCCAAGTTAGTTCGTAGTCGATGAGCCGCTCTTTGCGCCGATGCCATGGCGTGCGGCTCAGGTCTATTAGCACAGTACCCTTGCGCAGGGCGACTTGGAACCGTTGTTCGGGTATGGCGTTCGGCTCCGCGCGCACTTCGGTGACCTCTTCGATGCCGTCGAACAGGGCTTGCCAGAAATCGGCTTCATCGAGTGCGTGCGCTGCGGCTTCGTTCCAGCGTGGCTGGCTCGGATGAGGGTTCGGATCCAGCGCCAGCGACGAGAGTTCGTGCGCCAGAAAGTTGCCCGCCGCACTGCTGATGTGTGGCAACGGCACATAAATCAGCCCCAGCCCCACTGTCGACAGCTCGGTTAAGGTTCCGTTGCTCTCGAAAAGGGGGTGTCGGGCGGTGTCATACGGCGCTAACGCCGCAAGGAGCAAAAACTGCACCGCGAGCGGCAGGGTCGCCTCCTCGACTGTGCTGCCGTTGCTTCGGTATCGGCGCAGCACGACTGTGTAAGCTGGCGCAAACGGACGCAGCGTCTCCAGCCACGCTTGCACTGCCGACGCTGAGGGCAACCAATCCGCGCGGGCAACCATAATCGTGGTGATGCATAACACAACCCCAGACGACTCCGTCGCCGCACTCAGAGCGCGTAGAACCGCCCTCACCTGTTCGTGGGGGCAGTCCGAGAAGAAAACCAGCGCGACGCGCAGCTCCAGTCGCTCCGTGCCAGTCGTATTGATATGGCTTGCACGCACGCAATCGATGGCGTGGACGCTCGTGACGGCTTCACACCAGCGGCGAACGCCGTCGCAAAGGTCGTTACCAACACCTTCCCCCACACGCTCCGTGAGGTCGAGCAATTCACGGTTGACGACAAGCCCCAACCGCACAATTGGAGTCACCTGCGGATAGCACTCCCCCAGCCAAAAGCGCGCCTCGCTCAAGACCGCTTTCAGCGATGCCTCCTCTCTCTCACCGACCCCGATGACGAGGGTAGGCGCATAGTTTAGTACCTGATTTTGCGTGCCCACTTCTTAGATTGCCCCTCTAACGCACGATGGTATCAGAAGCATACCTCACTGCAAGGCGTCTTGTCAACTGCCTCCGAGGGTGTTTCAAAGCGCATTTTTCTAATGGTATCAGTGAAGTTTCTGCGAGCGTGTTTCCCGTACCTCTGATTTCTCACGCCATCGGCGATTGCGCAAGGCGTGTCGCACACGCAAACCTTTAGCCACGCTACATTTTTGGGTATCCTTATGCGTAGGTGAGATTCGTGCGAGAACCGATTAGGTTGCCGATGGCGCTGACGGACGAGCTGCTCAGCCATGCCGAGCTGGTCGCAGGGGTGTTCCTGCAGGCGATGTATACCTCCATCGGTGAGAAGTTGCTGGAGGAGCTGGCAGAGTCAGACCTGACCTACTCGCAGATGCAGGCGTTGCGGTATCTCAACACGCATAAGCGCGTCACAGTGGGCGACTTGGCGGAGGGGCTGAACATCTCCTATCCGTCGGCGACGAACATGGTGCATCGGTTGGAGAAGAAGTCGCTGATTCGGCGCGTGGCGAACCCACGCGATCGGCGTCAGGTCGGGCTTGTGCTGACCGATGCGGGACGCGAGATGATTCAGCGCGTCGACCAAGAGCGTCGCCAGCGGTTCGCGAGCGTGCTGGCGCGTATGGAGCCGTCCGAGCGGGGCGCGTTCATACAGGGCTTGAGCGCGTTCATCCGCGCGGGCGTCGAAGCGGGCATCCTCAAGCCGATGGAGGTGTGCCTGCAGTGTGGCGCAAGCGCCGACCCCAGCTGCCCGCTGGTGGAGATGCACGCGGTAGAGGCGTGTCGGTGAGGGCATCTATGCAACTTACCCAGCAAGCGCATAACCTCCTTGCAGGCGCAGCCGAGCGAATCGAAAAGCACCGCAAGGCGGACGCGATCATCCGCCTGCTCGACTCGCGCGGCAGGCCTGTGCGCAACCGCCGCGTGAAAGTAGAGTTCCTACGCCACGCCTTCCTGTTCGGCGCGAACATCTTCCCACTGTACGACTTCGAGGGGGCACAGCACGAGACCTACGGGCGTCGGTTCCGCGAAGTGCTGAACTACGCGACGCTGGGCTTCTACTGGGGCGCGTATGAGCCAGAGCAGGGGCGCGCCACAGGACGCGAGCGGCAGATGCGCATCGCCCAGTGGTGTCGCCAATATGGAATCGCCACCAAAGGACACCCGCTGGTGTGGCACGAAGTCTACCCGCGCTGGGCGCCGAACGACCCCGACGCCGTGAAGCCCTTGCTGAAGGCGCGCGTGCAGAGCATCATCCGCGAGTTTCGCGGGCTGATTGACCGCTGGGATGTCATCAACGAGGCGACCGTCTCGCAGAACTTCGACAACGGCGTCGGCAAGTGGGTCGCCCGCGACGGGGCAGCGACCGTTGTGCTGGAGACCCTGCAGTGGGCGAAGGAGGCGCACCCGCAGGCGTTCCTGCTCTACAACGACTACAACCTCAGCCCCGCGTTCGAGCAACTGGTCGAGACGCTGGTCAAGCGCAACGCGCCGCTGGATGCCGTCGGTATCCAGTCGCATATGCATCGGGGCGAGTGGACACTGGAGCGGGCATGGCAGGTGTGCGAGACCTACGCGCGATTCGGCAAACCGCTGCACTTCACGGAGATTACCGTGCTGTCGGGGCAGCACGGCTGGGAGCTGCCGCGCCCGTGGGCGTCCACCCCAGAGGGCGAGCAGCGGCAGGCGGACTATGTGGAGCGGCTCTACACGCTGCTCTTTTCGCACCCTGCGGTGGAGGCAATCACTTGGTGGGATTTGTGCGACCGTTTCGCGTGGCAGGGCGCGCCTGCGGGCTGGCTGCGCGAAGACCTCAGCCCCAAGCCCGCCTACGAGCGCGTCCAACGCCTCATCCGCGAGCGGTGGTGGACGCCGACCCAGACGCTGACCACCAACGCGCGGGGCACCGCGCGCCTGCGCGGCTTTCTGGGAACCTACCGCCTCACCATCGGCGCAAAAACGCAGGAGTTTGAACTCACACGCGGAAAAAATGAGTGGGTGGTGCGGGTATAGGCGCGTTTGTCAGAACGGAACTGCCTCCCGCAGGCTCCCAGAATCGGGCGTAAACGATGTATTGGCGCATGCGCCCCAACTTCTTGACAACCTTGCCATCGATGGGGTACTATCTAACCTGTAGCCTGAATGAATGGAGGTGTCGGCTGTGGTGAACTCGGTGCGAGCAGTGATGCTGTTAGCTTCTGTGGGGTTCATTCTCTTTGCAGAAGCTCAGCAGCCGTTTTTGGCGATGAAATTTCAGCATGTCCCCTTTGGTGTCGGAATAGGCGCCTCGGGGTTGAACTCTACTGACCTTGACCGAGACGGACGAGACGAGATTGTCGCTGGGGCTTCTGCTGGAACCACCTTCGGTCCCAACAACTTTTGGTATGTGCTGAAGCGTCGTGGTACAGGACTGGAGATGGTGTATGTGTCCGATCTCTACACTTCTCCCATCTACAGCGTGCGTACTGCCGATATAACAGGCGATGGACGCCACGAGATTCTGGTAGCTTCTGGGAACACAATCTATGCTTATGACGGCTGTGACTTTCGCGAAGTGCGCCGAACTGTGACCGCTGCATCTGAGATTTACTCGCTGAATGTTGCCGATGTAGATAGCGACGGCGTGCTGGAATATGTGTTTATCAATCGCTCCGCACTTTACATCTACAACGCTCAGACGGGTGCCCTGAAATATCAAAGCGCCACTTATCGGGGAACCAGCGTCGCTGTGGGAAACGCAGATTTGGACAGCGATTTGGAAATCGTGGTCGCAACAGGCGATAATAGCACGGGCTATGTGCTGAATGGGCGTACGCGCGCAGTGGAGTGGTCGCACCCTAATGGTTTTGGTAGCATCGTGCGCATTGGGGACGTCAACTCCTTTTATCCAGGTGCTGAGATTGTCGGCGCAAGAGTGTGGGGCGCCATCACGGTCTATAACGCTACAGTTAGATCGCCCCTCTACGAGCAGCCCTCGTTCAACAACGCCGCGCTTCAGTTGGCGGATGTCAATCGAGATGGTCGCATCGAAATCGTTCATGGTGATGCCCAATGGGGCAACATCTGGGTGCGTGACGGAGAGACGCTCGCTTTACTCGGCTCTATTAGAAACCCAGAACACGGCGTTACAGATATCGCGATCGCTGACACAGATGGCGACGGAACCAACGAGATTCTGTGGGGCGCGGGATACAGCTCCACTGGCCCCGATTACCTGTTTATTGGCGATATTGAAACCTACCAGATTGTGTGGCAGAGCGCCGATCTTGTGCCACCTTTTTATGCGATGGATTACGGTGACTTGGACGGCGACGGGGTTCAGGAGCTGGTCTATGGGAGTTTCGAATCTCGGAGCGGTTATGACGGCGGAGTTTGGTTCGTGCGCAACTCGCGTACTTGGGAATTACTCCATACCTCCTCACCCGATTGGTCTTTTACGGGGCTTATGCGACTTGCTGTTGCCAATGTGGATGATGACCCCCAGCTGGAGATTCTGGTGAGCGAAGGCTCCGGCTACAGTGGCGCCGTGGTTTGTTACGATTCCCGAACCTACCAAAGCCAGTATCGGACATCCGGACAGATTGACCTTCCAGTCCGGGGCATTCAGGTGGCAGATGTCAACCGTGACGGCGTTCCAGAACTGGTTGTATCCATAGGCGGGTATGTTCACCTCTATCATGCCCGCACCGGAGCCTTTGTCTGGCGCAGTGTGGGGCTCGGACTTGGTTCGCGAGCTTTGAATTACCTGCGCGTTGGGAACATAGATGCCGACAACGCCCTGGAGATCGTCGTGGCTGAGGAGAATGGTCAGATTGTCATTTACGACGGCGTCACGCGACTCCAGCAGCTGGCTACCCCTGTGCGCGAAGTCACAGCACTCGAACTGGCTGATCTCAATAGCGACGGCATCCAAGAGATATTGATAGGTACCGCGAACGGGGCTCTCTACATTCTGAACCCCAGCACAGGTGGTATCCTGCAAGGGTTGGGCAACTATGGTGGGCGCATCGATGGGCTGCAGGTGAGCGATCTATTGGGCACGCCAGACCCCGACCTCATCTTCTGCGTGAATGGACGGCTCCATGTGGTCTATCGAGACCCTGTCACAAATCAGACCGCTGTATGGCGAAGCAACCCGTTGGGTCGGAACGCGGGACAATCCGACAGCCTCCGCGTTGCCGATCTGGATAACGACGGTCGGAAGGAGATTGTCCTGAATGTGGGTATAGGTCTGCGAGTCTACAACCTAATCACCGATGTCCCTGAAGGGGACATTAATCGAGATGGTTGTGTGGACGACGCGGACCTGCTGGGTCTCTTATGCGCTTTTGGTGAATCTGGCAACAATCTACCCGCCGATATCAACAGAGATGGACGGGTAGATGATGGTGACCTGCTCATCGTGTTGTTCAACTTTGGTATAGGATGTTGAAAGTCACCCCCTGTCGGGGCGGTTCGTCTTGCTGCCCCGACAGGCACGACCCTCTCTCCCCCTCTCGACCAGTTGGTGGATTGGTTCTGTTCAGAAAAAAATTTGCGAGGTATACTACCGCTTGTGCGCGTTGTACGCTGCTGGATGATACTAATCGCAAGGACAGAGTTTACAGTGATCCTCTCGCGTCGGCGGCGCAACTGTTCCAGTAGCGACATCGCAGAGAGTATACTTCCGACAACCCTGCGCCGACAAACTGATCTTCTTGACCTCTTGACAAACCGCCGTGAGGTGTGGTATAATATCCTGCGCCTGAGCAATCGGGCGAATAGCTCAGCTGGGAGAGCGCTTCCCTTACAAGGAAGAGGTCGCAGGTTCGAGTCCTGCTTCGCCCACCAGCGAGCGAGGGACATAGGGGGCTGTAGCTCAGCCAGGTCAGAGCGCTAGCCTGTCACGCTAGAGGTCGCGGGTTCAAGTCCCGTCAGCCCCGCCATACGCCGAGGTAGCTCAGTGGTAGAGCACTGGACTGAAAATCCGGGTGTCGGCGGTTCGAATCCGCCCCTCGGCACCACCACAGGGCGAGTGGTGGAATCGGTAGACACGCCAGACTTAGGATCTGGTGGGCTTTGCCCGTGGGAGTTCGAGTCTCCCCTCGCCCACCAAATCGGGTATAATAAACGCGATGTGCGGGAGTAGCTCAGTGGAAGAGCATCTCGTTGCCAACGAGAGGGTCGCGGGTTCGAGTCCCGTCTCCCGCTCCATCCTAAATTTGAGGCGTCGCTATGCAAGCACCATCCACGCAACCGTTTCAAATCCTAAGCCGTGAGGAGCTGTCGCCTGTTACTATCCAACTGACTGTGGAGGTTGATGCGCTCACCACCCAGCGGATGTTTGAACGCACCCTTCGGATACTGGGCAAATATATCGATGTGCCTGGCTTTCGTCGCGGGCAAGCACCGCTGAACATACTGCGCCGCATAATCCCTGAGGAGAATCTGCGCCGTGCGGCAGGCGAGCTGATGATGGACGAATTTATCCCCAAAGTGCTACAACAGGAGCAGATAGAACCCTACCGCGCACCGCGCGTCGATATCGAGCGTCTTCAGGAGGGCGAGCCGTTCCGATTCAAACTCACCGTGCCGCTGCGCCCCATAGTAGAGAAACTCGGCGAGTACCGCGACTTGCGCTTCCCCATCCCGCCGCAAGAGACCACTGACGAGGAGGTCGAGCAAGCCCTCGAGTCGCTCCGCAAGCAGCGCATGCGCCTCGAATCGGCGCCCGACCGCCCAGCGCAAACGGACGACCGTCTCGTCGTCGGGATTCAGTCGCTGGAAGAGGAAAACGCCAAGCGCAACCGCTACATGATGACGCTGGGCGCGACTTTCGGCGCGCTGGACAACCTGCTGGCAGGGATGCGCGAGGGCGAAACCAAAGAGGCGACGCTGACCTTCCCTGAAAACTTCGACGACCCCGACTTGGCAGGCAAAACGCTCACCGTCGCAGTCACCCTCGAGCGCGTCTACGCGCCTGTCTACCCCGACCTCGATGACGCGTTCGCGCAACAGCACGGCTACGACGACCTGAACGCCATGCGCGAAGGCATTCGCCAACGCATCACGCAGCGGAAAGTGGAGTATCTCCAGGATCAGGCGCGCGAGCAAGCGTTAGCAATTCTGCGCGAGCGCAGCGTCGTCCACCTGCCCGACGCGCTCATCGACGAGCAGCTGCGCGAGGAAGCCGAAGAGTTCGCGCAGGAACTCAAACAGAATGGGCTTACCCTCGAGATGTTCGCGCAGGGGGCGGGGCTCACACGCGAACAGGTCGTGGAGCAACTGCGCCAGCGCGGAATCACGCGCCTGCAAAATACCTTCCTGCTGATGGCGCTCGCCGACCGAGAGGGCATCGAAGTTACCGAATCTGAGCTCGACGAAGTTGCTGAGAGCGTTAGCCCCGACACGGAGCCTGAGATACGGGCGCGCATGAAAAGCGACCCCGAAGTGCGCCAGCAGATCGCACACCAGCTTCGGATCGAGTACGCCCTGCAAAAACTGCTCGATATCGTCCAAAATAGAGAGCAAGGAGACTGAGACGATGATTTACCCGAAAAACCAGCTAATACCGATGGTGGTGGAGCAGACCGCGCGCGGCGAGCGCGCCTACGATATCTACTCGCGTCTGCTCAAAGACCGTATCGTGTTCGTCGGCACGCCCATCACCGACGAAATCGCTAACCTGGTGGTGGCGTCGCTGCTGTTTCTGGAGAAAGAGGATCCCGACAAGGATATCGATATGTATATCAACTCGCCTGGCGGCATCGTGAGCGCGGGGCTGGCAATCTACGACACCATGCAGATGATACGCCCCGATGTCGCCACGATTTGTATCGGGCAAGCCGCCAGCATGGGCGCGGTGCTGTTGGCAGGCGGCGCGCCCGGCAAACGCTACGCCCTGCCCCACGCACGCATCATGATTCACCAAGTGCATGCAGGCTTTCAGGGAACCGCCCTCGATATCGAAATTCAGGCGCGCGAAGTGCTGCGCTACAAAGACATCCTGAACAATATCCTGCACAAGCACACGGGGCAACCCATCGAGCGCGTAGAACAAGACACCGCACGCGACTACTTCATGTCCGCGCAGGAAGCCAAAGAGTATGGAATAATCGACCATGTGTTAGACCGCAGCGGTCGCTAACAGGAGGCGAGTGTGGCTCGAATCAACGATACACGCATGACCGACCGATGTATCCTGTGCGGGAAATCGCGAGAGCAGGTACGCAAACTGATTTTGGGCATGTATGGCGGTGTCTGCGCGGACTGCGTAAAACTTGCGAGCGATATCCTCCGCAGTGAATCGGGCGCAGCGCCGTCAGCACAGCCCATCGGCTCGGTAGACACCATCCCGAAGCCGAAAGATATCTATCGTGTGCTGAACCAATATGTGGTGGGGCAGGAGCGCGCCAAGCGGGTGCTGTCGGTCGCCGTCTACAACCACTACAAGCGCATCAAGGCGGGCGTCAGCAGCGAGGTGGAACTGCAAAAGAGCAACATCCTGCTGATTGGTCCCACAGGCAGTGGGAAGACGCTGTTGGCGCAGACGCTGGCGCGTATCTTGAATGTGCCGTTCGCAATCGCCGACGCGACCGCGCTCACCGAAGCGGGCTATGTCGGCGAGGATGTGGAGAACATCCTGCTGCGGCTCATCCAAGCCGCCGATATGGACATCAAAGCCGCCGAGCGCGGCATCATCTACATCGACGAAATCGACAAAATCGCCCGCAAATCGGACAACCCCTCCATTACGCGCGATGTGTCGGGCGAAGGCGTGCAGCAAGCGCTGCTCAAAATCTTGGAAGGCACGATTGCGAATGTACCGCCTCAAGGCGGACGCAAGCACCCGCACCAAGAGTTCATCCAGATTGACACCTCCAATATTCTATTCATCTGCGGCGGCGCATTCGATGGGCTGGAGAAAATCATCGAGCGACGGCTTACCGACCAATCGATGGGCTTCCGCTCCAACCCAGACACGCGCAAAAAGCGCAATGTGGGCGAGTTGCTCCAGCATGTGATGCCCGAAGACCTGCTCAAGTTCGGGCTGATTCCCGAATTTATCGGGCGACTGCCTGTGGTGGCGACGCTCGACGCACTCGACGAGGCGACGCTGGCGCGGATTCTGGTAGAACCGAAAAACGCGCTCGTGCGCCAGTATCAGAAGTTTTTCGAGCTGGACGGCGTCGAGCTGGTGGTGCAGGAGGGCGCACTGCGTGCGATTGCGCAGGAAGCGATTCGGCGCGGTACAGGCGCGCGCGCCCTGCGCGCTATCCTCGAAGAGATTATGTTGAATGTGATGTACGAAGTGCCGTCGAACCCCAACATCAAGCGCGTGGTGATTACCGAAGAGACCGTCACCCAGCGCAAAGACCCCGAAATCCTCACCGCGGACGACATCCAGCAGGCATCGTGAGGGGGACTGCCGATGGACGCGACGCGATCGCCGATGCCGCCCGCCGAAGCCATCCGACGCTGGCGCGAGGGGCTTCGCGAACTGGAGGCGCTCACCCGCGCCGAGCGTCTCCAGATGAGCTACGCGGAGCGACTGCACGCCATCGGGCAACTCTACGCCTTCTGGAAATCGCTCGGCTTGCTCCCCGACCCCGACACGCGCCCAATGTGCGAGCGCTGGATTGAAGCCAAACGGCGATGGATCGAGAGACACATGCCCTCGAAAGTGAATTTTTAGTTGCCCTCCGCGACCTGATTCAACTCCTTCAGGGTATCCGTCGATCAGGGGTGCTTATCGGGGGCGTCGCCGTCGGACTGCTTGGGTATTCGCGGGCGACAGCGGACATCGACATGATTATCGAGGGAACAGGCATCGACTTGACGAACTTTCTTGAGCAGGCGCGCACAGCGGGGTTTGAACCGTTTTCTGCTGATGAGCGGTAGCAGGAACTTGCCGACTCGCCTCGAAACAGGCGCGGGGCGCAACGCCCCTCATCCCACACCAAACGAACTTGGAGGCATCGAATGAGTAAAGTACGCTTAGGACTGATTGGTAGCGGCGGTATGGCACGCCATCACATCAACATTCTGCAAGGCGTCAGCGAAGCGGAACTGGTCGCGATTACCGAACCCAGCTCCGACCAGCGCAACGCCACTTTGCAACGCTTCCCGAACTTGCAGGGCGTGCCCTTCTTTGACGACCACCGCGAAATGCTGGACAAAGTAGAGATGGACGGCGTGATGATTGTCTCGCCCCACACGCTCCACTTCCAACAGGCGATGGACGCGCTGGACAAGGGGCTGCATGTGATGATTGAAAAGCCGATGGTCTGCACCGTGGAGCACGCGCGAACTTTGGTGCGCAGGTTCCGTGAGACGGGCAAGGTCGGACTCATCGCCTATCAGCGCCACTACATCCCTGTGTACCGCTATGTGTACGAGGGCATTCGGCGCGGGGAAATCGGCGAGGTGCATTTCGTGCAAGCCATCAACTTGCAGAACTGGATGCACCTCACAGCCAACACTTGGCGTCAAGACCCTGCGCTCTCAGGCGGCGGGCAAATCAACGACACCGGCTCGCACCTGGTGGACTTCCTGATGTGGATTGTCGACGCGCCCGCCACGAAAGTCAGCGCGTATATGCAATACTTCGACCGCAAGGTGGACATCAACTCCGCGCTGGCGTTCGAGTACGCCAACGGCGCGATTGGCAACCTGTCGATTATCGGCAGCACGACGGTCGGCTGGCACGAGGAGATTACCGTCGTCGGCAGCGAGGGCAGCTACCTCATTCGCCACGACCAGCTGGAAATCTGCGATGCGCACGGCAAGCGCTATAGGCAAGAGAACCTGCCGCAAGGCTCGCAACCCGTGATAAACTTCGTGAACGCCATCTTGGGGCGCGAGGAGGTGCAATCCAAGCCCGAAGACGGGCTGCGCGTGATTGCGTTCACGGAGGCGGCGTGGCAGTCGGCGGCGCAGGGCGGCGTCCCCGTGCCCATCGCGCCGCTGGAGGAGTAGCCGTCGGGTATACTTCGTGTTGCGGTCGCGCTAAGCGGGGAGCTGGCGGTTCCCTGTACCTGCAACCCGCCATAGCAGGGCTGAACTCTGGCTCGAGGCGGGACAGCCGCAAGGTGTACCGCGCACGCGCCCGTGAAGATCATCGGGACTTGCGCAACGGAGGGACGGTGAACCCCGCCAGGTCCGGAAGGAAGCAACGGTAAGTCGTTTCCCCGTGTGCCGTAAGCCCCCCGGTGGGAGCGGGTAGCGACGCGACGCCTTGCCAAGCGCCGTCGACAGCCAGTGCGCGACCGCTACTTCGCCAGCAAATCGCGCAACGCCGCCTCCAAAGTCGGGAAGCGAAACTCGTACCCCGCCTCCAACAGCCGATTCGGCAGCACGCGCGAGCCTTGCAGCACGAACTCCGCCATCTCGCCCAGCATCAGGCGCACGGCGAACGCAGGCGCGCGGAAAATCGCGGGACGCAGCAGCACGCGCCCCAGCGTCTTGGCGAACTCATGCATCGTGGCGGGATTCGGCGCGGTGAAGTTGAACGCGCCCGACAGGTCGTCCCGCGCCAGCAGGAACGCCGCCGCGCCCACCACATCGTCTAAGTGAATCCACGAAAGCCACTGCCTGCCCGACCCAATCGGTCCGCCGACGCCGAGCTTGAACGGGGTGAGCATCTGGGGTAGCGCGCCGCTCTCCAAACCCAGCACGACGCCAATCCGCATATAGCACAGGCGCACGCCCAGCGACGCGACAGTCTGTGCCGCCGCCTCCCACGCCTTGCCCAAATCCGCCAGAAAGCCGCTGGCAGGCGGGCTGGACTCGTCGGCGGTTGTGTCGGGGCTTTGGTCATAAATGCCAATCGCCGACGCCTGCAACCAGATGCGTGGGGGCGTCCGCGCCTGCTGCGCCGCTTGCACCAGCAGCGCGGTCGTTTTTACACGGCTGTCCCACAGGCGCTGCTTGACGGCAGGCGTCCACCGCTGCGCGATGCGCTCGCCCACAAGGTTGATTACGGCGTCCGCGCCGTCGAGCCGCTCTGCCCACGCGCCGAGTGTCGCACCGTCCCAGCCGACTGCACGCACGCCTTCGGGCAGGCGCGCTCGGTCAGGATGGCGCGTCAGCACCTCCAGCGCATGCTCCGCCCGATACGCCCCCACCATCGCCCTGCCGATAAACCCTGTACCGCCCGCGAGAACGATTCTCATGGCGATTCCGTTGTATCCGCGCCGTTCTGAAGCCTGTTGTCAGAACTGCTCTGCCTCGGTGGAACCGTGCATCGCGAGGGTGGACGCCTGCCCGCCCGTGATGGCTTCCTGCACGGCGTCGAAGTAGGCAGTGCCAACGAACGCCTGATGCTCCACCGCGCGGAAGCCCTGCTCGCGCGCCCGAAACTCCGCCTCCTGCAGGTCGGCGTAGGCGGTCATCCCCGTCTCGGCATAGCCGCGCGCCAACTGGAACGAGCTGTAGTTGAGCGCGTGGAAGCCCGCCAGCGTGATGAACTGGAACTTGTAGCCCATCGCGCCTAACTCCTGCTGGAAGCGGGCAATCGTGTCGGCGTCCAGCAGCCTCTTCCAGTTGAACGACGGCGAGCAGTTGTACGCCAGCAGCTTGCCTGGATACTGCTTGTGTATCGCCTCCGCGAACTGGCGCGCCTCGCTCAAATCGGGCGTGGAGGTCTCGAACCACAGCAGGTCGGCATACGGCGCATACGCCAGCCCGCGCGCAATCGCCGCCTCAATACCGTTGCGCACCGCATAGAACCCCTCGTAAGTGCGCTCGCCCGTCAGAAACGGCTGGTCGTAGGGGTCGATGTCGCTGGTCAGTAGCGTGGCGTTCAGCGCGTCGGTACGGGCAATCAGGATGGTGGGCACGCCCATCACATCGGCGGCGAAACGCGCGGCGACCAGTTTCTGAATAAACTCGCGCGTGGGCACCAGCACCTTACCGCCCAGATGTCCGCACTTTTTGGCGGAGGCGAGTTGGTCTTCGTAGTGGACGCCTGCCGCGCCCGCCTCGATGAGGGCTTTCGTGAGTTCGAAGGTGTGCAGCACGCCGCCGAAGCCCGCCTCACCGTCGGCGACAATCGGCGCGTACCAATAGATGTCGTTGCGTCCCAGCGCGTGCTGTTTCTCGTCCTCGCGGCGGAAGGCGTTGTTGATGCGCTTCACGACGGCGGGCACGCTGTTGACAGGGTACAGGCTCAGGTCGGGATAGGTCTGCATCGCAAGGTTCGCGTCGGCGGCGACCTGCCACCCGCTGAGGTAAATCGCCTTCAGCCCCGCCTGCACCATCTGCACGGCTTGCGTGCCCGTGAGTGCGCCCAGCGCGGCGACATACGGCTCGGTGTGCAGCAGCTCCCACAGCCGCTGCGCCCCCAACTTCGCCAGCGTATACTCGATTTGGACAGACCCGCGCAGACGCACAACATCCGCCGCCGAATACGGGCGCGTAATCCCCTGCCAGCGCGGATTCTCGCGCCAATCACGCTCTAACTGCTCAATCACCTCATGCATACAAGTGCCTCCTCATCTGCAGTTAGTCGATATACTCATACGCCACCAGCGTCACGAAGTCGATAAACGGCTCCGACAGCACGACTTGGCGCAGGATGGCGGCGGCGTCGTCCAGTCGGTGGGGCGCGTCGCCGTAGCTGGCGCGGATGGTTTCTAACTCCTCCGCCAGCATCTGTTCGAACAGTTCGGGGGTGATGAGGCGTCCGTCGCTGAGGTGCGCTCCGCGCCGTAGCCACTGCCACAGTTGCGACCGCGAGATTTCGACGGTGGCGGCGTCTTCCATCAGGTGGTTGATGGCAACCGCGCCGACCCCGCGCAGCCACGAATCCAGATAGCGCAGGCTCACATTGATATTCGTGCGCATCCCGCGCTCGGTAATCTCCCCGCGCGAGAAGTTCAGCAGTTCCTGCGCCGTGATCGCGCGGCTCGGCTTGACATGAATCTGGTTGGGCGTGGGCATGTGCGTGTTGAACACCTCCAGCACGATGGGCACAAGTCCAGGGTGGGCGACCCAAGTGCCGTCGTAGCCTTCGCTGACCTCGCGTGTCTTGTCGGCGACGACCTGCGCGATGGCGGCGGCGTTCGCGTCGGGGTCGTCGCGGCGCGGGATGTACGCCGACATCCCGCCAATCGCGTGAATCCCCCGCTTGTGGCAACTCTGCACCACCAGCTCGGAGTACGCCTTCATAAACGGCACGGTCATCGTCAGCGTGGCGCGGTCGGGCAGCACGATGTCCTCGCGTGCGCGGAACTTGCGGATAATGCTGAACAGGTAGTCCCACCGCCCGCTGTTCAGCCCCGCCGAATGCTCGCGCAGCTCGTAGAGAATCTCCTCGCATTCGAACGCGACGAGGATGTTCTCAATCAGCACGGTGGCGCGGATGGTACCGCGCGGGATGCCCAGCTGGTCCTGCGCAAAGAGGAACACCTCGTTCCACAGGCGCGCCTCCAGATGGCTCTCCAGTTTCGGGAGGTAGAAGTAGGGTCCCGTGCCGCGCTGGATTAGCTCGTGCGCGTTGTGGAAGAGGTAGAGTCCGAAGTCCATCAGTGCGCCTGGTACAGGCTCGCCGTCGACCCAGAGGTGCTTTTCGGGCAGATGCCACCCGCGCGGGCGCACGCACAGCACGGCGGTCTGATCGTTCAGGCGGTACTGTTTGCCGTCGGGGCTGGTGTATTCGATGGTGCGGCGCACGGCGTCGTAGAGGTTCAGCTGCCCCTGCACACAGTTTTCCCAAGTGGGCGCGTTGGCGTCCTCGAAGTCCGCCATGAACACCCGCGCCCCAGAGTTCAGCGCGTTGATAATCATCTTGCGGTCGACGGGACCCGTGATTTCCACGCGCCTGTCTTGCAGGTCGGGCGGGGGTGGGGCGACCTGCCAGTCGCCGTCGCGGATGGCTTTCGTTTCGGGCAGGAAGTCGGGGTTCTCGCCTGCGTCCAGTCGTGCTTGACGCGCCTCGCGCATCGCCAGCAGTTCCTTGCGCGTCGGGTTGAAACGGCGCGTGAGCGTCGCCACGAAGCGCACCGCGTCAGGGGTCAGAATCGTCGTCCACTCAGGGCGCACCGCGCCGCGAATCTCGATGCCTTCGCCTGCGAATTGGCGGTTCAACTCCTCTTGGTGGTTCATTGGATGCCTCCGTTCCCATCGTTGGGCTATAGACCGACCGTTCAGTCAAAAGTTGTTCGCGATCGGTGTGCGTAAAGGATACCCCAAAAATTGGAAAAGAGATGCTGCCCTCCCCTGTCGCGTCAGGTACACTTGCGCTGATGCAGGCAGTCTCGTGGGCAGAGGTTGGGCATGTGGCGGTTCAGCTGGTGATAGCGATTGGGCTAAGCGCGCTGATTGGCTGGGAACGCGAGATGCGCGGGCGACCTGCAGGCATTCGCACGCATGTGCTGCTCTGCTTGGGCGCGACGCTGATGATGATTCTCTCCCGCGCATTCAGCACGCAGGGCGACCCTGGACGCATCGCGGCGCAGATTGTCAGTGGCGTCGGCTTCATCGGCGCGGGCACGATTCTGCGTCAGGGCAGCGTCGTGCGCGGGCTGACCACGGCGGCGAGCCTGTGGGCGGTGGTCGCTATCGGCATGACGGTCGGCATGGGCACGCCACAGTATTACCTAATCGCGCTGCTGGGCACCCTGCTCATCTACGGCGTGCTGACTTTGCTGCGCATTCCCGAAGAGCGCATTCAACAACAGCATCGCCCCCCGCTGCTATGGGTCACGCTGGAGGCGCGCGCGAAGCTGGACAGCGTGTTCGCCGTGCTGTCCCATCACAACGCGGAGTTGCTCTCGTTTCGTCAGGAGTTTCCTGACATGCCCCACACGCGCGTCTATGTGCTGGAGGTTTCCTTGCGAGACCATGCGACGCGCGCCGCGATTTTGCACGACCTGCTGGCGCTGCATGAGGTGCGTGCGGCGCACTGGGAGGCGGGCTAATGCGCATCGGAGTGCTGGACATCGGCTCCAACTCGGTGCTGCTGCTGATTGGCGAGCGCACGCCGTCGGGCTGGCGCGTGCTGACCGACCAGACGCGCATCACACGCTTAGGCGAGGGGTTCGGCGTGGCGAAGCGGCTGCAGCTCGAAGCCGTTCAACGCACCCTACGGGCAATCGACGAATACCTTGCGGAATGCCGTGCGTGGCAGGCGGAGCGCATCGTCGCGGCGGCGACCGCCGTCGTGCGCGAGGCGAGCAACGCGAACGCGATTCTGCAGCCCCTACGCGAACGGTTGCCCCCTCACGCCGAGATTCGCGTACTTTCCGAGCAAGAGGAAGCCACGCTCAGCTACCTGTCCGTTGCGTTGGACGACACGCTGGGCATCGGCGCGGAGCGGCTGGCGGTGATAGACATCGGCGGTGGGAGCGTGGAAGTCGCGGTGGGGCAGGGCGCGCAGCGGGAGGTGTGGCGCAGCTTCCCCGTCGGGGCGGGGCGTGTGCGCGAGCAGTATATGCCCAGCGACCCGCCCCATCCGCGCGAGGTACTCGCTGCTACCCGTGCGTTGGACGAGGCGTTCGCACCCCTGCGTGAACTGCCGCAACCTGACCGCGTGGTGTCCATCGGCGGCACAGGCGTGAACCTTGCGGTGCTCGCGCTGGGGCTGACCGCGTTCGCCCCCGCGCGGGTGCATGGCGTCTGGTTCGGCGACGAGACGCCCGCCGCGCTGCTGGAACGGCTGTTGCGCCTGAGCGACGCCGAGCGACGCACCCTGCCAGGAATCGAACCCGACCGTGCGCCGCTGCTGCATGTCGGCGCGCTGATTCTGGAGCGCGCGCTGTTCGCTTTGCGCCGCGAGGAGGTGCAGATTAGCACGCGCGGGCTGCGCTACGGTATCCTGTGGACGCTTTAGACCCGCACATCAAGCCGCTGCCCCACCCCCTCTAACTGCTTGAGCAGGGTCGCTGCCTGCTGCTTCTGCACATCCATCACTTTGCGTGCGAGGCTCACTTGCGCTTGGTTGGCAACCTGCTGCTGCGCATTCGCAGGGCTGAGCGCGACTGGGTTCAGGCTTGTGATTTGCATACTCCGATTGTCGGCAGCGCAATTGGGTCGCCTTACCGAACCGTTGCGGGTTTATCCCTTCCACGCGCGTACCATGATGAATTCGCGGATTTCGGGGCGGCGGCGGGCGTTAGCCTCTGCTTGTCGCGCCAACACTCGCTCCTCGCGGGGCAAGGGGGGCGACTGGTGGGGCGACGCGCCGATAGCAAGCGCACGGCTCATCCCATACACACGCTCACACAACGGGCAGTACGGCAGCCGCTCGATCCGCGCGAAGCCAACTTCCTCCAGTAAGCGTAGCAGGGAGCGGTCTGTGAACACCACCAGATGGCGCGGGGTGTCCAGTCCTATCCAATTCTCGCCGTAGCGGGCGTGCCCCTGCGCGTCTAAGTTCGGCGTCTCTATCCACAGCCAGCCGCCGCGCTTGAGCAGGCGGTAGCAGTGCTCCAGCGTCGCACGGGGATGATGCACATGCTCAATGACATGGTTCATCGTGATGCCCTGAAACGACTCTGGCGCTTCGTGCAAGGTCTCCAGCGTGCCGAGATGGACGGTCAGCCCCCGCGCGCGGGCGACCTCGACGGCTTTCGGGTCAGGCTCCACGCCAATCGCTTCCCAGCCTGCCCGCTGCGCGAACAGCAAAAAGTCGCCGTTGCCGCAGCCGACATCGAGCAGGCGTCCTTTGGGTTGCTTGGGCAGGTGGCGTCCACCAGTGTCCAGCAGCGCGCGCTGGTCGGGCATCAGCCACACTGCCAATATGCCCAGAATACTGGCGGGTCGCTCGTGCATCCCGAAGCGGTAGTTGCGGTAGCCGTTGCCCAAAATGCGGCGCAGTTTGCCCAGCAGGCTCAATTGCGCGTACTCAAGTGGCGCTGTGTGTGCATGCGTGTAATACGCTTCGTACAGCCTGCCAACCGATTCGGGTGTCGGGCGCGGATTGTAGTAGCCCGACCCACACGCGCCACAACGGTAAAAATCCCATGCGCCAGGCGTGTTTACCTGGAACTTGTCGCGCAACCCGTGATACAACAGCTCCTGCCCCGTGCGCGCGCCGCACACAGGGCAGGCGTCCAGATATTCCAGCGACTCTGGCGACCAGCCCTCTATGTGCCCTCCTGCCACGATTCGAGGTACTTTGCCTGCTCGTCAGTAAGGGTATCGATTTGCACGCCGAGCGCCTGCAGTTTGAGCTGCGCCACCTGCGCGTCGATTGCGGCGGGCACAGGGAACACCTCGCGCGGCAGCTTGCCCCGATTCTGCACGATATACTCCACGCTCAGCGCCTGATTCGCGAAGCTCATGTCCATCACGGCGGCGGGATGCCCTTCGGCGGCAGCGAGGTTAATCAGCCGCCCCTCGCCCAGCAGGTAGAGCCGTCGCCCGTCGGCGAGCTGATACTCGTCCACGAACGCGCGCACCGTGCGCGTGCCCGTCGCCATGCGCTCCAGCGCGGGGATGTCGATCTCCACATTGAAGTGCCCCGTGTTGCACACAATCGCGCTCGACTTCATTACGCGGAAATGCTCCTCGCGAATCACATGGTAGTTGCCCGTGACGGTGATGAAGATGTCGCCGACCCGTGCGGCGTCCATCAGCGGCATCACTTCGTAGCCGTCCATGATGGCTTCGAGCGCCTTGAGCGGGTTGACCTCGCACACAATCACATGCGCGCCCAGCCCGCGCGCGCGCATCGCGACCCCACGCCCGCACCAGCCATAGCCTATCACGACCACCTTGCGCCCCGCTATCAGCAGGTTTGTCGCCCGCATAATCGCGTCCAGCGTGCTTTGCCCCGTGCCGTAGCGGTTATCAAACAGGTGCTTGGTGTAGGCGTCGTTGATGGCGATTACGGGATACTGCAGCACGCCCTCTTTCGCCATCGCACGCAGGCGAATCACGCCCGTGGTGGTCTCCTCCGTGCCGCCGAACACCTCGGATAGCCCCTCGCGACGGTCAGTGTGCAACACGCTCACCAAGTCGCACCCGTCGTCCATCGTGATGTGCGGCTGGATGTCCAGCGCTTGGTGGATGTGCTTGTAGTAGGTGTCTTTATCTTCGCCTTTGATAGCGTAGACCGCTATACCTTCGTATTTCACTAATGCGGCGGCAAGGTCGTCCTGGGTAGAGAGTGGGTTCGAGGCGCACAGGGCAATCTCCGCGCCGCCCGCCTTGAGCGTGCGCATCAGATTGCCCGTCTCGGTCGTCACATGCAAACATGCGGCGATGCGCACGCCTTGCAAGGGCTTCTGCTGCTCGAACCGCTGGCGGATGAGGCGCAGCACGGGCATCTCGTTGTCCGCCCACTCCATCCGCAGCGCGCCCTGCTCGGCAAGCGTCAAGTCCTTCACATCGTAGCTCATTCGATATAGACCTCCAGTAGGGGAATTGTACCATAGGAGAGACCTTTCGGCATCAACGCAGTCGTGAATCCCGCTCTGGAGTTCTTGCGCTTGGAGAGGAAAGCCCGATTTCCCACCAAAATCCCCCCCAAATTCCCCTGTCCCCCCTTGACAATCGCGAAATCCTATAATATAAGCGCGCCCCGCAAAGTTGTGGGGATATGCTGAACCGATGAAGGTCAGAACGATGCTGGGTCTGCGGAAGGGCTGGAGTCTGAAGCGAGTGCGCCGCACATTGGCGCAGGGCACTGTCGGAAAAGGAATCGCTATCATGCTGGGTATCTGGTAGCGGAAGGCAGTCGGCAGCGCAGTAGCGACCCGTTCCAGTGGGTATACTACGGCTACGGTGGCGCGATGTACCAGCAGATAGCCAGCACGGGTATGGAATACAAGCACTGGAGTCTGCGGGGCGACTTGGCGGCGACGAGCAGCCCGACAGGTGCGTACTCGCCTGCCCCGCTCACGGATGCGTTTGGCGACACGATAGCAGGCGCGCGTCCGACCTACGACTGGAACGGCGCGTGGGGCTATCGCAACGAGGCGCTCACAGGCGGGCTGCAGAAGGTGGGTGTGCGCTGGTACGACCCGACGGTGGGCAGGTTCTTGCAGCAGGATCCGTGGTTGGGGTCTATTTACGCGCCGCTGACGCTGAATGCGTATGGGTATTGCGTGAATGATCCTGTGAGTGTCGTAGACTCGACAGGCAAAGCTCCCGCTATCCTTGTTATCCCGTTATTAATCGTTGGGATATTCCTCATTCCAACGCCAGTCGGTAACAACTCTACCATAGTTACGGGACCCGACCCCAAGACCGTAGAGTGTATAGTGCTTGAGGTAGAAGTATCTCCGCCATTCGCGTTGCCTCCTGGATTTCCTACAGGTCCTATCATCGGCACGCCCCCGCCGAGACCTCCAGACGACATACTGGTGATTCCTCCAGGAACACCAATCAACCTGCCAGGTTTACCTCTGGCTTCCCTTCCGCCAGGGGTCAGCGGGCGTTTGATAATATGGTATAAATGAAATAGCATTATGATTGTTATTTGGAGGAAGCGATGTCTAACAGGTGTCGATTCGTATTGGTCGGAGTAATCTGCACTGTGATCGCAATAGCGACTCTGACCTGTGCATACTTGTTGGCATACTTGATAGCGAATTATCAGTCATCGGAAACAATTATCAGATATACATATGCTGATGGGTCGGTACAGGTCGTAGGAGGACGTGTACCGTGGCGACGACCAGATGCGGTCTTTGGTGGAAAGATTTCAGAAGAGGAACAGCCTACTATGGCGCTGTATACGAGAAATGAGCAGGGGGAATACGACAAACGGGAATTAGTCAAAGTGGAATTTTGGTTTCGTGAGAAAGATGCTGCGACACGCCTGAGGAGGGCATTTGAGTTGCTCCACTCCCGTTGAGAAGGTGGAGAAGGTGATAGGTAGGCAGCGAGGATGGTATGCAGTTCAGACTTATCCAGACACAACAGGCGTTGCGATATATCCGTTATGGCTTGGATAGAGGATGCAGCCTCTCCCAAGCCTTGCTCCAACGACTTGAGCAAGCGAAGATTCGGATTGGCACATGGCTACCCCGCGGCGTTTCCAAGGGTAGTATCTACCAGTTCGAACAGGGTGGCAAACTGCCTGCCCAACAGAACGAGGCGGTTCAGCTTCCAAGTGGAGGCGTGTTGATTCCGATACCCAACACCGTGCCTGCGGTAGCACGGTATCTCCACAAACAGCTTGCTGATTGCAAAAAGCGAGGAACAAAAGCGTTTCTCCTCGCTCCTGATGAGCTTGCTTCACCTTCTGACTCGTGGGTGGTTCGGTATGAACCGATTGAGGGGGTGAAGATGCTTTTCCTGAATGAGGAGGTCTACTTTTATGTGAAGGAGGATGGGTCTTTCGCTGCAGTCGAGAAGATTCTTCGTCGTGCCCGTTCGCTTGCGGGGATGTTTTCCGTTGTGGTGTTCGCTCACGGCGATATTGAGCAAGGTCTTTCCGCAGAGCTTACGGTCTCTTTGGCCAAGCTTTTTGTGGTGCGTGCGTATGATGGAGAGAGTTTTTTTACTCGTGAAGTTTACAGACTCTTAGGAGAAGGGGGTGCTGGCTGGGCGGCACTGATTGTCCCATCCTATTGCTGCAAGTTTCACAGGGTTCGGCAGTCCATATCCTGCAACGCCACGCACATCTGCGACCCGTTCCAGTGGGTATACTACGGCTACGGTGGTGCGATGTATCAGCAGGTGAGCAACGCGGGCACAGAATACAAGCACTGGAACCTGCGTGGGGACTTGGTAGCGACCAGTAGCCCGACAGGCGCGTACTCGCCTGAGCCCATTACCGATGTCTTTGGCGACACGATAGCAGGTGCGCGTCAGACCTATGACTGGAACGGCGCGTGGGGCTATCGGAACGAGGCGCTGACGGGCGGGTTGCAGAAGGTTGGGGTGCGCTGGTATGACCCGACGGTCGGCAGGTTCTTGCAGCAGGATCCGTGGTTGGGGTCTCTCTACGCGCCGCTGACGCTGAATGCGTATGGGTATTGTGTGAATGACCCCGTGAATGCGGTGGATCCGAGTGGAGAGTTTGCCATAGGGGCGATAGTGGTTGGACTACTAAAAATTATTGCGGTGGCTGGTGCAATCGTAATCATATTCAGATTTATCAACAGGTACTGCGGTTCGGGTGCATCCAATCGAGGCGGGGGCGGCTCTTCCAGTTCAGGTGGCACAGGTGGTACAAGTTCAGGTTCAGGTGGCACAGGTGGTACAAGTTCAGGTGGAGGTTCTCCAAAAGGAGGGGGAGGTCGGATAGGTGGAGGGCTCATAAGAGGGGTCGGAGGTGGAATTGGCATAGGACTTGGCGTAGTAATAATAGAAAGAGGGCTTGACCGATACTTTCCAGGTTGGGAGGATGTGGTTTTCTGGCCAATCGACAATCTCATAAGATCCATCGAAGAAAGCAAGAAAACCCCCTACCCTGCGCCCCCGTGGGACGGTTTCCGAGACCCGCTCAAGTGGTGACAAATATGGGTATTGTCGCAGTTGTTTTGGGCATCTTGAGTGCCACCATCCTATTCGCACTGTGGACGTCGGATAGAGAGAGACGCCTTCACGATTGGCGTTGGCTCCGCACGGTGTTAGTCTTCTGCATAGCTGTCTTTTTGAGCCTGCTTTGTTCACGGCTTATCAAAAGGCTTGCTGAAAGGTATTCTTGGGATTTCGCCTTGGATTACCGTGTTGACATTTTCCTGTTCGTGGTTTCCTTGCTGATTTCTGTCGTTATCGAGGCTGTGCGCTACAAGGCTTCTCAAACTGATACCCCGTCTGGGAGTTAGGAGGCGACGGTGAGCAAAGCGCAATACATAACAGCGATGACCTTGTCGATTCTGTTGATGCTCGGCGCGGTTGTACTAGCACTTAGTTCACTGGACACTCTTCGCAAAGCCGACGAGAAAGGTAATGTCGTTGTTCGTGGCAGGGGGGGCAAGGCAGAACTTCCCGCGCACTTTGCAGTGTTTTTCCCGCCGACCGTTTTGTTCCTCATAGGCTTGGGGTTTGCGTATATGTCTTACCGTTTCTACCATGACGAATGATGAGGCGTTATGCCATCGTCTTGACGGCGCGTGGGTGGTCAGCGTGCAGCAGTGCGGCATGCGCGTCTCAGAAACGCTCGCCCAGTGAAACGAGGTACAATACCCCCACTATGAATCGGCAGGTTGCGCTCGGTTTTGGGATGGGCGTGTTGGCAACGAGTGTTCTGATTGGCTGTTTGACGGCGCAGCGTCCCGCGAATCCGCGTCCCCCGCAGGCGGCTGCCACTGCGCCTGCGCCGACGGCGGGCGTGCGCGGGCAAGGCGTGCCCGAATTCTGGGTGCGTCCTGGCTATCGCGTGGACTTGGTCGCCGAGAATTTGGGCAACGCGCGTTTTATGGAGTTCGACAACAGAGGCACGCTGTACCTCAGTCGCCCGCAGCGCGGCGACATCCTCGCCCTGCGCCTGCGCGGCAACCGCTACGAGGTGGTCAACACCTTCGTAGAAGGCTACCCGACCGTGCATGGGATGCACTTCGCCGACGGGTGGCTCTGGTTCGCGCAGACGGGCGCGATTCACAAAGCGCGCGATACGAACGGCGACGGCAAGGCGGACGAGGTGCAGACCGTCATCCCCGACGGCAAACTCCCCAAAGGCGGTGGGCACTGGTGGCGACCTATCTTAGTAACCGACCGCTACATCTACACGGCGATTGGCGATTCGGGCAACATCAACGACGAGACCGACACCGAACGGCAGAAAATCTGGCGGTTCAACAAGGACGGCACGGGCAAAACGCTCTTTGCCAGCGGCGTCCGCAACACCGAGAAGCTTCGCCTGCGCCCTGGCACGAATGAAATCTGGGGCGTCGATCACGGCAGCGACTGGTTCGGACGCACGCTCGGCGAACGCCCCCTGCAGTTCCAGCCCATCACCGACTACAATCCGCCCGATGAGCTGAACCACTACCAACAGGGCAAATTCTACGGGCATCCCTTTATCACGGGCAACAAGTTGCCCCGCATCGAATACCAGAACCGCAAGGACATCGTGGAGCTTGCGGATAAGACCGTGCCGCCTGCGTGGAGCTTCGGCGCGCACTGGGCAGCGAATAGCTTCACCTTCCTGACGAAAGACCACTTCCCTGGACACAAGGGCGATATGTTCGTGGCATGTCGTGGGTCGTGGAATCGCGTGGTTCCTGACGGCTACCGCGTCGAGCGCGTACTGTTCGACCCCGTCACGGGCAGACCTTACGGCAGTCTAACGATTGTGAAGACGCTGACGGCGAACAATCGGGTGCTGGCGCGCCCAGTGGACTGCGCCGAAGCGCCCGACGGCAGCGTGCTGTTCAGCTGCGACACCACCAACCGCATCTACCGAATCTCGTGGGTCGGAGGGCAACATGCGAAGGGCAATTAGTCTGGCGGGTTTGGGCATCGCGCTGGCGAGCGTCGCGATAGGCACGGGCGGCGTGCGCCCTGCGCCGATTAAAGTGGTAGATACCTACGAGCGCAAGTGCAGTTCGTGCCACGGCAAGGAAGGCGCGATGCTCGACAAAGGCTTCGAGAAGAAGTACGCCTCGCCCCGCGAGTTGCGCGAGGTCGTGGAGAGCATGCCAGGCGCAATCGGCATGCGTTCCGACGAGCTGGACGCGATGCTGGCGTACATGCGCGCGGTGAGCCGCCGCGAGCCGTTTCTGGTGTGGACGGAGCGGCGAAGCGACGCGCTTGTCGGCGAAGTCTCGCCTGCCGCCGCGCGGGTGGAAGCCCGCGCCAAGCGCGAGAAGCTGCGCGTAGAGCGCCCCCAGCCCAGTCAGTGGCGTATTGCGCTGCCGAAAGGGGTCAGACCCGACGACATCGAAATCATAGCGCAGCGTGGTACCGTGCGTACTACGCTGCGCCTCAAGGACTCCCCCTACAGCCACACGAAATAGGTTACGCCGCCAGCTCGTTGAGCGCGCTGCGGGCGACAGGGTTCTCAGGGTCGATATCGAGCGCGATTCTGAAGTGTTCGCGCGCCTCTTCAACGCGCCCCATATCGCGCAGCGTGATGGCTAAGTTCAGCCGCGCCTCCAGATAGCGCGGGTTAATCTCCAGCGCGTACTGGAACTGCTCGATGGCTTCCTGCTCGTTGCCCAGCGCGGCGAGCGCCATGCCCAAGTGGTTGCGGATGTCGGCGAAGTTGGGGCGGATAGCAAGCGCCTTGCGATACTCAGCGACCGCCGCCGCAAAATCGCCTCGTCGATACAAGTCATCGCCCATCTGCGCGTGATACAGCGCGTCGTCCGTGCTGTTGGAGCTGAGCGTCTCGAAGAGGGCAATCGCTTGATCGATGCGTCCCGCGCGGTCGTGTTCCAGCGCCTGCTCGAAGCGGGCGCGGTCGAAGCCCGTGTCCAGCGTCAGCGACTCCTCGATGCGCCGAATGCCGTCCTCGCGGCGTCCCATCTCGTACCAGACGATGCCCTGAAACAGCACCGCTTTAGCGAAGCGCGGGTTGATCTGCAGCGCCTCTTTGAGGTGCAACGCCGCGCGTTCGTAGTCGCGCAACTTACGCAGCGCGAACGCCAGCGAGAAGTGCAAATCGGCGTAGTGCGGGTGAATCTCCAAGGCGCGTTCGAAGTGGCTCGCGGCGATGGCGTACTGTCCCCGACGCAGCGCGGCTTGCCCCAACTGCGCGTGCGACTCGGCGATATAGAACCGTGCGAGCTTCTGCACCATCACATCGCGCGTCTCAGTCAGCGCGTGTTCGAACAGCTTCAGCGCCTCTTCAAAGCGCCCATCATCGTAGCACTTGATGCCCTCGTCGTAAGAATTGCTTCGCCCGACGCCCAGAATCTTCTGCAAAAAAGACATAAATCGCCTCCGTGTAGAAGTTATTATCGGCACGAGTGGGGACAGTTTTTTAGGGGGAGCGCGGTTTGGGCGGAAAGCGCAGTAGGAGTTGCTCGGCGCAGGGCGAATCAAACGCCTATGAGACCCAGAACGCAACCCGTAGTCTTTCTGATAGGTGTGTTCGCGCTGCTGGTCGGCGTCGCCGTCGCGCTACAGCAGGCGAATCAACTGAGTGAACAGGAGATAAAGGACGGCTGGCGGCTGCTTTTCGACGGCGAGAGCCTCAAAGGCTGGACGGTCGCGGGTGTGGACGGCTCGTGGGTGGTGGAGGATGGTACGCTCCACTGCACGGGCAAGGGCGGCGGCGGGATGATTTACGCCGACGGCGTCTACAAAAACTTCGAGTTGAAACTGGAGTTCAAGGTCTCCCCAAGGGGCAACAGCGGCGTCTTTTTCCGCGTGTGGGACAAGAACGACCCCGTGCATACAGGCATCGAGGTGCAGGTGCTGGACAGCTACGGCAAGGAGAAGCCCAGCAAGCACGACTGCGGCGCGATTTACGACATCCAAGCGCCCAGCAAGAACGCCGTCAAGCCCGCAGGCGAGTGGAACAGCTACCACATCATCTGCAAGGACAACCTCATCGTGGTCTACCTGAACGGCGAGAAGGTGAACGAGGTAGACCTCAGCCGCTGGACGGAGGCGGGACGCAACCCCGATGGCACGCCCAACAAGTTCAAATACGCCTACAACACGATGACGCGCCCTGGCTACATCGGGCTGCAGAATCACGGGAGTCCGATATGGTATCGCAGCATCAAGCTCAAGCCGCTGAATTAAGCCATGCGGCGCGTCGGGCGAAACTGCGCGAGGCGGTGTTTGGGGACAAAAGCCCGCCTGATGCGCTGCTCATCGTGGGCGCGGGCAACCTGTTTTATTTGACGGGCTTCACGGGTTCGTTCGGCGCGCTGCTGCTGACCCCCGACGCGGAACGGTTCCTGACGGGGGGCATCTACGCCACGCAAGCGCAGGGCGAGGTTGCCGACATCCCGATTATCGTGAACCCCGTGCTGAAGGAGTTCGGCGAGACAGTCGCCGAGACTGCGCAGGAGCTGGGCGTGCGCACGCTGGGCGTGGAAAACAGCGTGTCGCTCGCGTGGCTGCAGGGGATGCGCAAGCCGATGCGCAAGGCGAAGATTCGCCTCAAGCCCGTCGGCGCGCCTGTGGAGAAGCTGCGCCGCATCAAGGACGCCGACGAGATTGCCCGCCTGCGCGCCGCCGCCCGACTCGCCGACGCGACCTTCGAGCATATCCAACGCCTGTTCCAGCCCGAAATCGCGGAGTGGGATCTCGCGATGGAGATCGACTTCTATATTCGTCGGCAGGGGGCGTACCCCGCGTTTGAGACGATTGTCGTGTCGGGCGAGCGCACTGCCCTGCCGCATGGCAAGCCGACCGAGCGACGCCTGCAGCGAGGCGACTTCGTGACAGTGGATTTCGGGGCGCGCCTAAACGGCTACTGCTCCGACCTCACGCGCACGGTGGTGATTGGGGCAGCGTCGCCCGAACAGCGCAGGCTCTACACCGCCGTACTGGACGCCCTGAACCGCGCCGTCGACGCCATCCGCCCTGGCGTGAAGGGCAAGCAGGTGGACGCCCTCGCCCGCCAGACGCTGGAAGCGTATGGGCTGGCGGACTACTTCGGGCACGGGCTGGGGCATTCAATCGGGATTGCCGTGCATGACGGCGCGGGTCTCTCATTCCGCGACAAGAAGCCGCTGGAAGCGGGCATGGTGCTGACGGTGGAGCCAGGCGTCTATGTGCCTGGCTTTGGCGGCGTGCGCATCGAACAAGATGTTCTGGTCACCGCCGACGGTTGCGAATTGCTGACGCATGCGCCCGTGGAGTTGAGGGAGTTTGGGGGGTAATAAACGAATTCTCACCAGTGTACGATCACTCCCATGCGAGACAACTCTACGAAGCGTGCTCTCGATAGTCCATCCAGAATCTCTGGCTCATGACTCGCAAATAACTCTATCAGCTCGTTGTTGGTGATGTTTCCGACACTAACCAATATTAGTTTATATAAGTTCTGATGAAGTAATAAATTGTCGACGAAATCGCCGTCTTTGGTCACAATTACATATGCCTGTGTCAAAGATAGGTGCTTGAGTTCCTCGTCTGTGGTTCGGTTGCCGAGAGGTAGCTCGCTCGTGTGAAGGACTTCCATCCCTTGCCGACGCAAGTGATTGGCAAGGCGTGCTGGCAGTTGGGCGTCGACGAGCATTTTCATCTTGCAATCATATGTTTGACTTCGGACAGGCGCGCCGCGTAAAGCAACGCTGCCCGTAGGTCGTCCATTTCAAGGTCAGGGTAGTCCTGTAGGATCTCTTCGGGTGTCATGCCGCTTGCGAGCAGTTCCAGTAAGGCGGACACGGGATAGCGCAAGCCGCGAATCACGGGCTTGCCGTGGCAGATGTTGGGATCGCGGGTGATGCGGTTCAATAGTTCACGCTCGCTCATGTTTGCAAGTATACCCCATCCCGCCTGCCGCATGGTACTTTGCTCAGGTACAATACCGCTCGATGCGACACGGATGGACGCTCGTGGCAGGGATAGCGATGACGATAGCACTGGCGCAGGCACAAGCGGAGTTTCGCGGATTCTGGGTGGACGGCTTCAACGAGGGGTTCCACACGCCCGAACAGGTGGAGACGCTCTTGCAGCGCGTGCGCGCGGCGCAGATGAACGCGGTGATTGTGCAGATGCGCAAGCGGGGCGACGCGCACTACCTCTCGCCGTTGGAGCCGTTCGCGACGCAGCAGCAGGCGGGCTTCGACGCGCTGGCATATCTCATCGAGAAAGCGCACGGCGAGACCCCGCGCCTCGAGGTGCATGTGTGGGTCAATAGCCACCCGATTTGGCCGGGCAGCGGCTGGCCCAACGACCCGAAGCACATCCTGAACCGCGCGCCCGAAATCCAGACCGAGGACTACGACGGCAACCGCATTACCGAAGTCGGCTACGGCGGCGACTGGGGGCATCCCCTGTACCACGAATGGTTCACGAAGGTCGTGCTGGACATCGTGCGCCGCTACGAGATTGACGGCATCCACTTCGATTACATCCGCTACACGGGCGAGCGGTGGGGCTACAATCCTACAAGTGTGGCGCGGTTCAACCGCCGCTACGGGCGCACGGGCAAGCCCGACCCGACCGACCCGCTCTGGAAGCAGTGGCGGCGCGACCAGGTGTCGGCGGTGGTGCGCAAAATCTACGCGCAGGCGACCACGCTCAAACCCCCTCTCAAGGTCAGCGCTGCGCTCATCACTTGGGGCGACGGACCCCAGACCAGCGACGACTGGGTGAACCGCTCCGCCTACCGCGCCGTGTTCCAAGACTGGCAAGGCTGGCTCAAAGAGGGCATCCTCGATATGGCGATTCCGATGGTCTACTACGACGAGTCGAACCCGTCGCGGGCGGCGTTTTTCCGCAACTGGGCGACTTTTTTGAAAGACCACCAGCACGGGCGTATCGGCGTCGTCGGGATTGGCAACTACCTGAACAGTCTCGAGAACACGCTCAAGCAGGTGGAGTTCGCGCGTGCGCCGTCGCCTGCGGGCAACCGCGCGTATGGGGTGAACTTTTTCTCGTATGCGGCGACTTCGGGCGTCGGCACGGAGGAGGGTTCGCGCCGCTACGAGGAGGCGTTCTACCGTGCGCTGGGCGACTACTTCGGCGAGTGGGTTCCGACGCCGCCGATGGCGTGGAAAATTGCGCCGACGGCGGGGCATCTGATGGGCACGGTGCTGGACGCGCGCACGCTCACGCCTGTGGACGGCGCGACGGTGGAGGTCTACCGCGAGGGGTCGCTCGTGCGCACGCTCACAACGGACGGCAACGGCTTCTTCGCGGCGGTGCATCTGCCTGCGGGGGTCTATACGCTGATTGCCCGCGCGGAGGGGCTGCCTGCGCACTCACTCGGCGCGGTGTGGGTTGCTGCGGGGATGGGCGTGAACCTGCCCGTATTGTTGGGCGAGGCAGAGGCGCAGACCATCCGACGCCTTGAAAGCCTTGCGCAACTACCCGACGGGACGCCCGTGCTGCTGCTGAACAAAGTCGTCGCGGCGGACTGGCTGCAGGCGGACGCGCCACTCCAGATTCGCGACGCGCTCGGCGAGGCGACAGCGGCGATTCGGGTGGACGCGCCTGCGCTGCCGCTGCTGCAAGGCGACCGCGTGGCGGTGCTGGGCACGCTGCGCAAGGACGCAGGCGGTACGGTAGTCATTGAGCAGGCGCGCGTTCACTGGCTCGGCGTGCTTTGACAGGGGGCAAGAAACTTGCTCGCCGACACCGAGCCGCCACCTGACCCTAACAGCCCCCAGCGATAGTCCACCTTGATGGAAAGTTCGCGGCGGGCGGTTTTGTCGAACAGCAGGACGATTTCAGGGGTCGCCTTGCGCGGGAATCGGCGGATGGTGATGGGCGAGGCGGGCGCTTTGGGCGGCTTGCCGTCCAGCGCGACTTCTATCCGCATCTCGCGCAACGCGGTCAGCCCCGTGTTGTAGAGTTTGAGGCGCACCTCCTGCTCGCCTGAGGGCAACGGCGCGAGGCAGCCCTCAATAATGAGGTCGCTTGAGTCCAAAACGACTCGCTCTGGTGGGATGGCGGGCGCATTCGCGCGGCTAAGCACGCCCGCCCCCGCCTGATGCGCCGCGACCAGCGAGGCAACAAACAGCACAATAATCACGAGGAACGCTACCCACAGCGCCGCCGTCGCACGCACCGCTTCACCCCTGTATCTCCGCCCGCAGCACTTCGGGCTTGATAATCCCGATGTACGGCAGGCTCCGATACTGCTGCCGCCAGTCCAGCCCGTAGCCGACCAGGAACTCATCGGGCGCGTCGAAGCCCTTGTAGGCGATGGGGATGTCAATCAGCCGTCGGTAGGGGCGGTCTAAAAACACGCACACCTTTAGGCTGGCGGGCTTGCGCCGCTCCAGATTCTTGTAGATGTACGCCAGCGTCAGCCCTGTGTCTAAGATGTCTTCCACGATGATCACATGGCGTCCCGCAATGGGTTCGTCGAGGTCTTTGGTGATGCGCACCTCGCCCGACTGGGATTGCGGTCCGTAGCTGGTGATGGCAAGGAAGTCCAGCGTGTGGGGGATCGTCATCGCGCGGGCGAGATCGGTCAGGAAAAACAGCCCGCCCTTCATGACCGTGACCAGGTGGGGGTTCAGCCCCGCGTAGTCGCGGTCGATCTGTCGCGCAATCTGCCGTACCTTGCGTTTGATTTTGCGCTCATCGAGCCACACGCGTTGGATAATCGGCGGCAGCGTCGGCTCTGGCAGCGTAACCGTCTGCACGGCTTATAGTGTACCTAACTGGCTCACTCTTCGAAGAGGTCACCGACGCGCACGGCGAAATCGGGCACGAGCGGCGCGCCGTGCAGAATGTCGTTCTCGTGCAGCACCTCGACCGAAAGGTCGGCGCGGTAGCGATGCGCCTGCTTGCGCTCAGGAAACAGCAGCCACACCTCCTGCGCACCCGATTCGAAGTATTCCGCCATCTTCGTCAGCAGGTCGCTCATCCGCTCATCGGGGGAGACGACCTCGATAGCCAGGTCGGGCGCGCCGTCCACGAAGCCGACGGGCGCTTTGCCTTCAGGCAGCCGCTCCGTGCGCATCACCGACACATCGGGCGAACGGATGTTGCCCTGCGCCATGCGGAACCCCGTGCTGGAGTCGAAAAGCGACGCTCCAGGCGGGTGCAGAGCGTAAAAGCGTCCTACCATTCCCGCTGCAATTCTCCCATGTCGTCCGCCTGTAGGCACTTCGACAAGCCTCCCGTTTACCAGTTCGTACTTGCGCCCGTCGTCGGGCAGGCGAAGCAGGTCTGCCTCCGTCCAGCGGCGTTTGCGTTTCGGTCGCGTGCGTGTCTTCAGGGCTGGCATCGTGTATCACCCATGGTAAGGATACCCTGCGTAAAAAAAAAAAAGAGGCTCGGCAAGCGAGCCTCTGGCAGAGATGCTCTCTGGTTTGTCTGTTTCGATCCTCACCCGCCTTTAATAGCGGGTGCACCAGATGCTTGGGACGACCCTTGCAGAGTCTATAGACGGCGCCCCTCTGCCAGTGTTCCGAGAATTTTCAGTAATCTTCGGGCATTTCGCCGCGGCGTCCGCCCATGCCCCCGCCTGCAGGCGCGGCGGGTCCGCCCATCGGCGCGCCTGGGGGCGGTGGGGCTCCAAAGCCGCCTGGTGCGCCCATCATCGGCGCGCCGCCCATGCCAGTCGCCGTGCCAGCCGCCGCCGACAGCGGGTCTTCAATCTTACGCGCCAAACCGTTCAAATCGGGTATCTGCGGCGCGGGCAGCGGCTGCGGCATCATGTTGTTGCTAATTACCACCAGCACGATGAGCATCACCACGCCCAGCGCTATCACGCCTATCCCAATCGGATCCACGCCCTTCTGCATTTATTCGCCTCCAAGATGTATTGTACCCAGAGGCGCAGTTCGCGCCCCGTCGCTGAACTCCTGCAGGAGTCGGCGTAAAAACGGCGAATTCGTCGGCGATGCATGCGCAACGAGAGACCGTCTACACACTGCCGATTGGCGACCCGCGCCGTCAGTACCTGCTGAGCGTGCGCCCCGACGAGATTGTGGACACCCACCGCCGCCGCGTGGTGAACCCACACGAGATGACGCGCCTGCTGGAGCCTGCGACCTTTATTCTCATCGGCGAGTTGCACGATAACGCCCAGCACCACCAGTTTCAAGCGCAAGTGATTGACGCGCTCGTGCAGGCGGGGCGCAGCGTGATCGTTGGGATGGAGATGTTCGACCGCACGAAGCAACACGCGCTCAACCTCTGGACGCTGAATCGGCTCAGCGAGGCGGAGTTTGTTGAGCAAAGCGAGTGGCGCACACAGTGGGGGTTCGATTTCGCGCTCTACCGCCCTATCTTCGAGGTGATCTATCGCCATCGGTTGCGGTTAGTGGGGCTGAATGTGCCGCGCGCGTTGGTGCGCCAGACGGCGCGTGGCGGCTGGCAAAGCATCCCCGAAGCGGAACGGATGGGCATTCCTGACCCCGACCTCAGCGTGGAGGCGCACCGCAAACTGTTTTACGCGCTGCTCGGCGGCGGACACCCCACAGGGCAGCAACAGAACGACAACTTCTACGCCGCGCAGGTGGTGTGGGACACAGGCATGGCGGACACCGCGCTGCGCTATCTGGAGCGCACCGTGCCCTCGCCGCGACTGGCGTTCGTAATCCTGGCGGGGAACGGGCATGTGATGTACGATGTGGGGATTTCGTTGCGGCTGCGGATGCGCACACCGCTTACAACGCGCGTGATTGTGCCGCTGCCGCCCAGCGACCAGCCCGTGCAGGTGCGCGGCGCGCTGGGCGATTTCGTGTGGTTACCCCGCGCGTAGCCGATTTAGCGCCGCGCGCGCCGCTGCCGCTGCAGGCGGCATGATTGGCTCGCGAAACGCCGCATGCGGGAACAACACCTCGAACGCTCTCTGAAACGCCGAGCGGAAGATACGGCTTTTGAACATTCCGCCCGTCGTGGCAACATCAAATTCGTCATCGCGCGAGAACAGGCACGCAGCGCAGGCGAGCGCGTCGCGTGCCAAGTCCTCGCCTGCCTGACGCAGGATGATTTTTGCCCGTGTGTCGCCCGCGCGCGCGGTATCCACCACATGCTGCGCGAAAGCGGCGACTGTATGGCGCGGCACGCCCTGCTCGTAAAAGAGGGGGATGAGTTCGTGTAGGTCTTGCACGCCGAAGTAGCGTTGCACCGCCTCGATAAGCGCGGTTTGGCGGTCGCGTCCGTCCCACGCGCGCACAGCGGCGCGGATGGCGCGCATCGCGACATCGTAAGCGCTGCCCTCGTCGCCCAACAGCGCGCCCCAGCCGCTCATCTGCACCTTCAGTTCGTCGTTCACGAAACCGCCAATCAGCGCGCCCGTGCCCGCAATCACCGCCACTCCGTGCGCAACTGCTACGCCCGTGCTAAGCATCGCCATCCGCGCCTCTTCTATCGGAAAGGCAAGCGGGTTGCCCAGCCGTTGGAGAACCCAGTCCCAGTTGGCGCGTGTGCCTGCAACGCGGTAGCCCAGCGCACGCACAGGCGCGTCGATGCCCCCCAGCGCGCCGTTGAGCGCGGTCTCGAACGATTGGCGCTGCGTCGCCTCATCGACGAAGTTCAGGTTCGCAGGACCGCCCTCGGCGTATGCCAGCAACTCCCCTTGCTCGCTCAGCACGGCGCAGCCCGTCTTCGTGCCGCCGCCTTCCAATCCGACAATCACGCCCATTCGCACTATTATACTGCGGATGCCCGCATTAATCGGTCTAATTCCCCTGTTGGGAAGGCGGCTCTGGGGCGGCAGCGGGCTGACCCCCTTCCAATAGCCGATAAACCACTGCGCCCACCGTCGTCGCCAACCAATATAACCCCAGCGCCCACCCGAAAACGGGAATCCACACCACGCTGGGGATAAGCAGACTCGCGGTCAGGATGCACCAGCCAGGGTGTGGTTCCGCCACGCCGAACGCCTGCAGCACGCGCTCGCCGACGCTCCACGCCGTCGCGCCGTAGCCTATCAGGAACGCCAGCCCCAGCAGCAACACGAACAGCGCAATCAGCAGTAGCAGTCCGTTGCGCGCGGGGGCATCTTCGGGGTAGTTCTGGGCAGCCGCGCCCAGCACGAATGCCAGCACGCCTGCAACGATAAGCACTATCGCGCCGCGTGCGCCCGCGCTGCGCGGACTCCGACGAGACAGCGTCAGGTAATCCGCCGTCAGTCCGCGAAACAGCGCGACATCCACCAGCCCGACCGCCGTCAACGCCAAGCCCAGAAAGAGTAGCCCTATGAGATTGTCCAACTGGAAATCACCTCCTGCAAGCGGTTCCACAGCGTTTCGGCGGGCGCGGTAAACGGGCGCGTAAGCGTCTGCGTGGCGGTGCGCGGCAGCCACGACTCCAGCGGCGGCGGGCTGAATGAGGCGCGGAACGCGACGGTTAGCAGCGCGGTCGGCAAACAGAGCGCGAGCGCGAGGCGCAGCACACCGCGCGGCTCCCGCGCAGGTTCAGGCAAACGCGCTGCAGGCGCGGGCAGGTAGGGCAACTCGCGCAGTGCGCGCCCCACCGCACGCCACGCCCCCAGTTTTGCGTGGCAGGCGGGGCACGCTCGCAGGTGCGCCTCCACCTCTGCGCGTGCCGATTCATCAAGCCACCCTTCCAGCCACTCGTGCAGCGCGGGTTCCAATCGCTCGCAGTCGTGTCTCATCCGAGTTCCTCCTCCAGCCAGCGGCGCAGGCTCTCACGCCCGCGATAGAGCCAAGTCTTGACCGTGCCTTCGGGCGTGTTCAGCGCACGCGCGACCTCCGCGAGGGGCAACTCCTCGTAGTAATACAGCAGCATCGCGGCGCGTTGGGGCGCGGGCAGGCGCATCAGGAGCCGTTGCACCGTGCGCCGCTGCTCGCGCGCATACAGACGCTCCTCCAGCGTGGGTGCGGGCGGGGCGGCTTTGGCGGCTCGCTCCATGTACCGCTGCTCGGTCGCGCGGTCGCGCCGCGCGTTCAGGCACACCCGCGCTGTCAGGCACAGCAGCCAAGTCGCAAACGGTTGCGCAGGGTCGTACAACGGCAACCGTGTGTAGGCGCGCAGGAACGCCTCCTGCATCGCGTCCTCCGCCGCGCTCGCCTCCCCCAAAATCCGAAACGCCAACGAGAATACGCGGTCTCGATAGCGCGCGACCAGCGCGTCGAATGCCCCTGTATCGCCCCGCAGGCACTGCTCCACCAAAGTCGCGTCGTCGGGCATCGCTACTTCACCATGCGCACCGATTGTACCAGCCAGCGGTTGCTGGTGGGTCCGCCCTCCGTCAGTGCGCCCCAATCCGCCAGCGAAAGCATCTTGATTTTCGCAGGGTCTAACTTGCCGTCGCCCTTGCCTTTGGTGTCTTCGGTAATCGTGAACTGGTTCCAGAGCAGTCGCTTCGGTTCGGGCTTGCTCTCGCCGCCTGCCTCGAAAGTCGCCGACCAGCGCTCGCCGTCCTGTTCCTCTACGAACGCTGCCAGCGTGGTCGGCGTTTTGACCTGAATGACCACCTCGATGCCTTTCGTGTCGCGCAGAGCATTTGGCTCCACCATGCGCAGCGCGCCGAAAATGTAAGGGAACGGCAGGTCGTACTCTACGCGCATGCCGCCCGCTTCGCGCCGAATCGTCGTGTAGGCGGTTGCCATCCACACAAGGTAGTCGCGCTGGAAGTCGTCGATTGCGTTGGGCGTCGCGCGCCTTGCAGGGGCTTTCGACAGGAACTCGAACTCGTCCAGCCACATCACGCGCGTGCCTGTCTGGTCGCCGAACAGAATCGCCGCTTCGGGCGTCGCCAGAAAGAGCGCGCTCACATCGATCAATCCCAGCCCCTCGACCTCGTCCATGTCGAGTTTGTTATTGACGGGCTTCGTGTCTTCGGCAAGCGTGAAATCGGCGAGCGCGATGCTGACCTGTTGCCACTCGTTGCCACTGACCCAGAAGGGTGCGTGCCACCGTTCGCCGCTTTGCTCCTGCATGCTCAGCGCGAAGAGCGCGGGGCGATCCGCCTTAATCCAGAACCGAAACCCCTGCGCCCACAGTTCGGGTTCCAGATAGATAATTGCGTTCAGTTTGCCTGCTGCCGCCGTGTAGGTGTAGCGCAGCGCGCGTTTGCCCGCCTTGACATCATTCGGATTCTCGGTCAACTCCAGTTTGCCCCCTGCGCCTGGCAGCACGAGCCAGCCGTGCTGGGGCGTTTCGAAGCCGATGACCGACTTCGGCTCCTGCGCCCAGAGTGCGCCCGCCAGCGTCCATAATCCCAAAACCGTCCAGTACCGCATGGTCGTCTCCACACGGTATACACGCCGACGATACGGCTGGTTTCAGAAGGCTTTGGCGATAGGGAGGTGAACATTCTTCGTCGCCGTGCGTCTATAGGCGACGGAGGATGAAATCCATGCGAGCGAAAACGATAGCTGTCGGCGTGCTTGCCGCGGCTCTGGTGTGCAGTGTATTTGCGCAAGGCGTGTTCGGCGGACAGCCCCGCCAAGGGCAAGGCGGCGGACAAGGGCTGCGGGGACAAGGCTTCGGCAGAATGATGGGCGCGGGCATGGCAGGCATGCTGCTGCAACGCCCCGATGTGCAACGCGAGCTGAACCTGACCGAGCAGCAGAAGACCCAGATTCGCCAGATGCAAGAGGCGATGCGCACCGCCTGGCAAGAAACGCGCAACCTGCCCCCGCAAGAGCGACGCCAGAAAATGGAAGAGTTGCGCCAGAAGAATGACCCGACTAAAGTGCTGAACGAGACCCAGAAGAAGCGACTGCGTGAACTCGAGCTGCAGGCGATGGGTCCGATGGCGTTCCTGCAGCCAGAGGTCGCCGACGAGCTGAAGCTGACCCAAGAGCAGCGCTCGCGCTTGCAGGGCATCGTGATGCAGCAGATGCAGCAGCTGCGCGAGCTGTGGCAAGGCGGTGGCTTTGGGCAGGGGCAGGGCGCTCAGAACTTCCAGCAGATACGCGAGCAGATGGAGAAGCAGATGCTGGAGGTGTTGACCCCCGCGCAGCGGCAGCAGTGGCAGCAGATGCAGGGCAAGCCGTTCCAGTTTGAAGGTGGTCGCCCGATGTTCTGGGGCGGCATGGGCGGCTTCGGGCAAGGACAGCAGGGTCGCCCGCGCGGCGGCTCGGGCTTTGGCGGCGGCAGCGGCTTCGGCAACTAAACCTTACCTCCTCAAGCGAACACCGGCAGAGCGCGCCCTCCCGTTCGGGAGGGCGGCTCTGTTTAAAGGCTCTGCGGTTCAGACGGCTCCGTTGCGTGCAGGGGCAACCGCACGCGGAACACGCTCCCCACGCGATACTCGCTCTCTACCTCCACCCGCCCACCGTGCGCTTCGACGATGTGCTTCACAATCGCCAGCCCCAGCCCAGTGCCGCCCGTCTCGCGCGAGCGCGTCTTGTCTACACGGTAGAATCGTTCAAAGATACGCGGCAACGCCTCACTGGGGATGCCGATACCCGTGTCCGCCACTTCCAGCACGGCGTGATTTCCCTCGCGATATACGCGCACTGAGACGCTGCCTTGTGGCTTGTTGTAGCGAATCGCGTTGCTGAGCAGGTTCAACGCGACTTGCAGAATCTGGTCGCGATTGGCGAACAGGCGCAGGTTCGGCTCCAACTCGGCTGAGATCGACACTTGGGCGCGACGCGCTTCCGACTCCATCTCCTGAACTGCCTGCTGAATCACGGGCGCGAGTTCGAACACTTCGCGCACGGGTTGCATCGACTCGGCGCGTGTGAGCGTCAGCAGGTCGTCCGCAATCCGCGCGAGCCGATCCGCTTCTTGAACAATCAGGTTCAGGAATCGCTGGCGCGTTTCGGCAGGCATTTGCGGGTCGTCGTGGAGGGTCTCCGCCAGCGAGCGGATGGACGCCAGCGGGGTGCGAAACTCGTGCGACACATTCGCCACGAAGTCGCGTCGCACCTGCTCGAGGCGCAGCAGCTCGCTCTTGTCAATGAGCGCAATCGCGAACAGTTTGTGCGAATCAGCCTCGCCGAGATACCAGATGTACGCCTCCGTGTGTCGCTCTTTGGGGAAACTGAAGGTGATTTCGCCCGAAACTGCCGATTCGCGCCGCGCCGCCTTGAGCATCAGCAGAAACAGGTCGTAGCAGAAAGTTAGTGCGAGCAACGACTTCCCCGTCATGTGGCGAAAGCCGAACCACTCCAGCGCGAGCCGATTTGCATGGCGCAGCATCGCGTGCTCATCGCAGATGAGCAGCGGGATGGGGATGCCGTCGATTAGTGCGAGTCGCCGCCGCTGCTGGCGGGTCAGCTCCAGCGTGAGCGTTTCTACCTGCTCCGAGAGTTCGTTCGCGCGCTCTTGTAGGTCGCTGAATCGGGTGCAAAATCGCCGCACGAAGTAGAGCGCAAGCAGGATGAAGCCAACTACCGCCGCGATGAGTGCCTCGCGCCACGCGGGTGGAAGGTCTACCAGCGCGGTGATGAGCAGCAGCCCCGCGCTCAGCCAGAGCAACGCGGGTAGCCAGCGGAAACTCATCCCTCGAAACGATACCCGCTGCCGCGCACTGTCTGGATATAGCGTGGATTCTTGGGATCCGGCTCAATCTTGGCGCGCAGCCAGCGGATATGCACATCCACCGTGCGCGGGTTCACATAGACGCCTAATCCCCACACGCGGTCTAACAACTGGTCGCGCGTGAACACTTTGCCTGGATGAGTCGCCAACAAGGTGAGCAGTGCATACTCTTTCGGGGTCATCGACAGCTCTTGCCCGTCGCGGTAGACGCGCTTCGCCTCTAAGTCTATCTCGACATCGCCGAATCTTAGACGGGGCGGAACGCTCGGCTGCGCACGGCGCAGGATGGAGCGCACGCGGGCAATCAGTTCCGCCACGCTGAACGGCTTGACGATGTAGTCGTCTGCGCCAAGTTCGAAGCCGCGTATCTTGTCCTCCTCCCCTGCCCGCGCCGTCAAGAACAGCACGGGCGTTTGGCTGTGCTGGCGGATAATCCTGCACAGGTCGAACCCGCTGCGCCCTGGCAGCATCACATCCAGTATCAGCAGGTGCGGCTGGTGCTGGTGGAACAGTTTCAGGGCGTTCTCTGCATCGTTGGCGACGAGAACCTGCAGCCGTTCGCGTTGTAGGTTGTATTGAAGCGTCTCGCAGAGTACGGGGTCATCCTCTACGAGCAGCACGCGCACGGGCTTCTGCTCCTCCACTGCGCCGGGGCGTCGTTCCGCTTCGGCAGATGTGCCCATCGTCACTCCTCCACAATGATTTCTACATTCGCGCGTGGTACGACGGCAATCGTCCCGTCGTCCAGCTCGGCTTTCAAGACGCGGGCGTGCGTGCCCGATTCAATCTCCATCAGTTCGGGAGGCAGTTCGACAACAGTGCCCAGTCGTCCAAAGTAAGGTTCGCGGATGATGCGCACTGTACTGCCGATGTTGAGCGTTTGCGCCTCGCGCGCAGGCGGCGATTCGGGTAGGTGCGAGGGGTCTTCTAACGGCACGATAATTTCGGGGCGGATGACCCCTGCGCGGATTTGGGTCGCGCCATTGATGGAAGCAGTTTTGCCTTCCAAGCTTTTGAGCAGGCGGAAGGTGCGGGTCGCCATCTGAATCGCGCCAAAGCCCTCAGTGAGGATAATCGAGAGCGGGATCTCTTCCGAGCCGGTGATGGCGACACCGATGTCGCGCCCCAGATAGCGAATCAGGTCGGTGTCGCGGATGCCCCCAGCGACGATGCCGACCGCGCCGCGTTCGGCAGCGCGGGTAATTGCGTCCGCTTCTACCGCCGCGCCCCCGACCAGTATCTGTCCTGCTACATCGTCGGGGATATGTTGTGCAGTAAGCGTCTCGTCGGGGCGGCTGACCAGCATGCGCAGCGTGCCGCGTCGCTCGCCACCCACGCCAAAGATGCCCTGAATCAGCGCGCCTTGCGTCTCGACGACCGCGCCCTCCTGCGGCAGAATCTTCACCACGCGCCCCTGCACATAGGCGTTCACATCAATAACGGTCGGCGGCTGGCGCACGCCCACATGCCCCGTGACATCCGAGATTAATTCCACCGTACCCGGAACAGGCGACTTGGCGATGCCGCGAAACAGCCCCAGAAACCCCTTCGTCTCGGCGATAATCTGGTCTTTCTCGACCGTGTCGCCCTCCTTGACCTTCAGCACGCTGTGGATTTGCTTGGGTTCGATGCCCAGCGTTTGCGCCACGCGCACTGTTTGCAAAATGCCAGGCAGCAGCGCGCGGGCGACCACTGTGTCGGGCTGTACCACTTCGCCTTCCTGCACCAGCACCTCGCCCTTGATAGGCAAGCGGCGCGTCTTCAGAATCACCGTGTTCGCGCTGACCGTCAGTCCTGGGGTGTATGCTGTGCCCATTTCACCGCTCCTATTAGCCTTGTTTTGTCTCCACTCGAAGCGCCTGTTGGCGACGCTTCTTTTTGGCGATGCGCCCAACCAATAGAATGCTCAGGAAGTAGAGAAACACCATCGGCAGTCCGATAGCAAGCATCGAGAAGGCGTCGCCTGAAGGCGTCAGCAGCGCCGCCAGAAACCCTATGATGACAATGGCGTGCCGCCAATACTTCCACATAGACTCGGGCGTCGCTAATCCCACCTGCGCCAGAAACATCAGCACTACGGGCATCTGAAAGCCCAGCCCGAAAGCGAACATCATCTTCACCACGAACATAATGTATTGGGCGGGGTTCTGGAGCAGCTGGGCATCGGGATAGTCGTCCAGGTAGCTCAGGAAGAACTTGAACGCGGCGGGCAGGATGTAGTAGCCCAGCGCGACGCCCGAAAAGAACAGAAACGCGCTGAAGGGGGCAATCAGCTTGACCGCGCGCTTTTCCTGTTTGGTCAAGCCAGGAGCGATGAACCCCCATACTTCGCGCATAATGAGCGGCATCACCAGAATCAGCCCCAAGACAAGCGCGAGCTTGAATTTCAGGAAGAACGGCTCCGTTGCGTGCGTGAAGACAAACTTTGCACCCGCGGGCATAGTGCGCAGCAGCGGACCTGCCAGAAAATCATATACATAGGGGGTAATGGCGAACGCGACGACCCAGCCGAGTATGATGTAAACAAGCGCGCGGAAGATGCGCTTGCGCAGTTCCTCCAAGTGTTCCATGAAGGTCGCCTTCGGCTCTTCTTCCGCGCGCGCTCGGGGCGGTTCCAAATCGGCTGGATGAGTCATCGCTCACAAGATTCGATGGAGTCGCAGATCGATTTCCGTGACGAAGCGGTTGATGATGTTGCGTGCGCCTGTTTGTGCGCCGCCGCCTCCGAAGCCGCCGCGTGCGCCGCTGGGCTGCCCGCCAGGTGCGCCCAGTCCTCCCACGCCAGGCGCGCCGAATCCGCCGCGCGGACCGCCGCGCATACCGCCTTCGTCATCTGCGCCGAAACCGCCCTGTCCGCGCCCAAAGCCTGGCGGCGCGCCGAAGCCCCCCGGACTGCCGAAGCCGCCGCCAAACTGCTCCTGACGCACTCGCCCCTCTAACTGGAGCGTGGTCTTGACGCGAATCACTTGCCCTAAGTCGTAGGCGAAGTAGACCTCGCGGCGAATAGAACTCTTGGGCTTGTCCAGTTCCACCCCGCCTACATCGATCGTGGTGGGGAGGTTGCCAGAGAACTCGTAGACAATCTTGGCGCATTTATAGCCCTGTTCCCACTCGAACCGTTCCAAGCGTGCCGCGACGGGGATTTGCCTACCGATTTCTCGGATTTCGCCTGAGCGTAGCGGATGGCTTAGGTCGATCGTTGCGCCCCAGCGGTCGCCCGGCTTGTAGCGGCGCGGCGGCAGCAAGGGAAGGTCGGTAACCCAGTAGTAATAGACCCCTGCCTGCTGCGAGTCGGCAACCAACGAAACCTGGTAGCGCACGCGCCCCGTCGTCTCCACCTCCTGGTATACAGGCGCCATTCGATCGGAGGTAATCACCTCTACCTGCCCACCCTGAATTCGGATAGCAGGCGGTACGGGAGTCCACGAGATGAGACCCAGATTCGACTGGAAGTCCAGCACCGAAAGGTCGCCCTTGAAGGAGATGTTCGCCAGAATTGTCTCCTCGGGGGCAAGCCCCGAATATTGAACCTCGTTGACCTCCTTAAACACGGCTTTCAGTTCGTAACGGTAGGTTTTCCCAGGCGTCCATCGGTAGCGTAGGAGGATGCCTTCGGCGGGCACTTTGATTTCGTTTTCGACTTGCACGCGCACGGAACTGCGTCCCAAGATGCGCGCCTGTTCGCCGCCTTCAGGGCTGTTGTAGAGGGTGAGTTCGATGGTATGCTCGCCGTCGGGCACATTCAGTTTTTTGGTGTCCCAGCGGTAGATATAATGCCCGCGCTCGCGGTCGGTGTCCAGCGCGGCGGGCGCAACGGCTTCCACAAATTTGCCGTTGATACTCACGCCGACGAATCCGCCTTGGGGCACGCTACGGATAGGAAATCGGACTTGCACCACCTCGCGCACGCGCGCGCCGTCTTGCGGGCGCACAATCGTGAACGGCGCTTGCGCGACCGCCGCCGCGCTCCAGAGCATCAGCAACCCAATCGCTGCACGCTTCATCATCAATGTCGCCTCCACCCCCTGATTGTACCCCATCGTCAGCAAGATTCCTGTCGCTGCGTCGTTCAGCCGACGGTTGCCTGCGCGCGTTCTGCCAGCATGCGCCGAATGTCAGCGACGAACTCCTCGATAAGCGTGCCGGGCGGGTAGACGCCTTTGACGCCCATTCGCTTAAGGGCTTCGGCGTCGTCGTCGGGGATGGTGCCCCCTGCAATCACCAGAATATCTTCTGCGTTGCGCTGTTTGAGGATTTCCAGCACCTTGGGGATAAGCGTCATGTGCGCGCCTGAGAGGATGCTAATCGCGATAATGTCGGCGTCCTCTTGGATGGCGATTTGCACGACATCTTCTGGGGTGCGGCGCAGTCCTGTGTAGATAACCTCGAAGCCTGCGTCGCGCAGGGCGCGAGCGACCACCTTGGCGCCCCGATCGTGTCCATCCAAGCCCACTTTGGCGACCACGATGCGCGGGATTTTCTCCATCGGGGGCAATTTTACCTGTTTGTGCGTTCGCGCTGGCGTTGCCATGCCGCTGTGAAGTAGCGGCGCGTGGTCGGATTCGAAAGGATGCGTTGCACATCATACACGGCTTGCAGCGCCGCCAAGCCATCGCACCCGTCGATGAGTTCAAGCATCCGCTCCGCACGCGCTCGCCATTCAGGGTTGGCTTCCAATACTTTCTGCGCCTGTTCGCGTTTTTCTGGGGAGCGGACGCCGAAAACAGGCGTCCTACCCAGTCGGTTTACATCCAGCAGTGAGGCGTCTACTAAACGCTTGATGAGTCTGCTCGGCGTCGTGCGCCGACGCCCCCGCTCGCTTTGGGAACGCGCGCTGCCATTCTCCAGCAGGAAGATTTCCGCTAAGAGCGCCACCTCCTCGCGCGTAGGTGCAGGGCTCATCTCGCTGTAGACCGCGATAAGGTTCACGAGGCACGCCTCTTCGGGCGACATTTGAGCGGGCGCGGGTTCGTAAACTAACACTTCCACATTCGGCAGCAACGCGAACGCCTGCTCAATCAGCAGTTTAACTTGCTCCCAGCGCAACCCGCCATTCCCGCAGCCCAGCGGCGGCAGCGCAATCGAGCGTATCCCATGCTGTTGCACCACGCGCACAAGGTCTTGCAACCCGCGCTCGATGTATTCCAGCTTAGACCTGCCGCGCCAGTGCCGCTTAGTGGGGAAGTTAATAATATATTGCGGCTGTAGGCTCTGTGTGGGGAACACCAACATCTTGCCGATTTGCACCTGCCCCTGCGCGCACGCTTGGCGATAGAACTCGTAGTTGGCGGGGAACCGCCTCTTGAACTCCAGCGCAATCCCTTTGCCCATCACGCCCTGCGTGTTCACTGTGTTCACCAGCGCTTCTGCATCCGAATTAAACAGACTACCTTGCAGAAACCGAATCACGCGCGTCGCCTCCACAGCTCATGATACCTCGATGCTCAGTAGTACCAGTCGCGTCGCACTTGGACAGGAGGCTGGTGCGCTGCGCTCGCTAAAACCTTACTTACTTGTGCAAGGCGCTCACGATTGAACACACCAATCTGCTCAATCAGCGTCCACTCCACCATCTGGTACACTAAGAACTCTGCTTGGCGTCGGCTTTTTCGGTCAGGACATTCGGGAGTGTCATTCCAGTAGAGCGACTGCATTACCTGCCAGTCCACATGGTGATTCAGCTGGTTCAGGTTGTTGCAGAAGCGTGGCGAAGAACTCAGAGGGTGGCGGTCGGTAAAGACAAACGACTTCCCCGCTTGTACAATTGTGTCAACAGTGGTCACCAGGTAGACGATTTCCGACTGTACGAGTCCCGTACCCACGTAGCCTGTGTGAACAGCGTAAAGCATCGGGGAGCGCGGGGCAAAATAAAACGGTACATAGTCGGCGATAACCCCATTCGGCGGCACGGGAACGAGCTTAGCTGCACGCTTCGCTTTAAGGTTTGTGTAAGCGATACTGCGCGCTTGGTGCGCCTGCGCCTGCTTGTCGCAGTAGAGACAACCCGTCCTGATGATGCTCGGTAAGTTCTGTACATGCGTCATGTGGTATAAAAGTATACTCATACGGCACTATGCTATCTATCTCTCCTATCAAGAGTTCCTGAGCGTTCCCACTCCCCGCTGCGCGCGATATGGGGCGTCGCGCTGCCTCGGTACGCCTCGAATCGGCTCAGCCACTGCCCCTGACAGAGCGCCGTGCCCCGCGCGCCCTCCATGAGGGTTTCGAACACCTCGCGCCCCGTTTCGTACTCGTTCTCTTTGCCGCTGGGTTCGCGCAGGCGCACATAGTAGACCAGTGGGTCAGGGTAGTCGCGCCAGTAGTAGATGGTCTCGCCTGTTTGCTTGTCGACGGCGGTGCAAGCGACCACATAGGCGTTTTCGAGGGTGCGCGGCTCGCCCCGAAAGCGGTTGCGGTGCTTCCATAAGCCGTATGCCGACACGCCGCCAACAATCACCATCCCGCCGAATAGGATGGCGTAGCCCGTGATGGCAATCAGCAGCAGCGACGAGTCGCCCCACTTGGCGAAGTTCACCACACCGCCCAGCGTGCACAGCCCCGCGACCAGCCCGCCGATGACCATCATCGCCAGCCCCAGCAAGATTAGCCCTGTCATCCCCTCGTAGCGCGGCATAGCACTTCACCAGCCTTTGCGATGCTGGCAGTAAGTGTACCCTCGCCGCCCTCTACGGCAGGAAGGGGGGGCGAATCTACCAGAGCAGATTCATGAGTTCCTCATAGTGAGGCGGTAGCAGGCCCGTGCCGCGCCAGCCGAGTAGACTGTCCGCCGCAGGCGCGCTGAAACCAGCTGAACCCCATGTCCGCGCGCCGAAGGTTGTCCACAGCGGCAGGATGTAGGTGGCGTTTGCGAACCCTCTCCCACGCAGTGGGAGAGGAGCTGGGGGTGAGGGCAAAAAAAGCATATTTACTCGGCGCGCAGTGAACCCCAGTAATGTACCCTTATCGAGAATGATGAGCATGGCAACCTCAAGTTCGTCTCCCCCTTCTCAGGAGTCGGGGCGCGCTTTCGAAAATAAGGGTAGATAACGATTCGAGGCGGCAGGAATCGTGGAAAGTATCCCGAAATTTCACCCACACAGGAGGTGCGACCATGTCCAACGGAAGTGGTGGTTCTAATGCGACCTTGATTCTGGTGCTGGGAATCTTGAGCATCGTGTGTCTCCCGATCTTGGGTCCTGTGGCGTGGATTATGGGCAATAAGGCGCTGCAGGAGCTGGATCAGGGCTTTGGCGACCCGAATTCACGCGGGTTGGTCGTCGCTGGACGCATTTTGGGTATCATCGGAACAGTGCTTCTTGTTCTGGGCTGTATTTACGTGATTTTTATGTTCGCGTTCTTCGGCACGATCTTTGCGACTCAGCAATGACCCTCTGCGTCGACGGGAGGCGTCTCCACAATCAGCGTTACGGGTCCGTCGTTTTGTAGGCGGACTTGCATAGATGCACCGTAGACGCCTGTTTGCACGGGGACGCCTTCCGCGCGGAGGTACTCGCAGAACTGGCGGTAGAGCGTTTCGCCCTGCTCGTAGGGGGCAGATTCGGCGAAGCTGGGGCGTCGCCCTTTGCGGCAGTCGCCGTACAGGGTGAAGTTGGAGACCACCAGCATCGCGCCGCCGATTTCCAGTACGGAGCGGTTCAGCTTGCCCGCTTCGTCCTCAAAGATGCGCAGGTGCGCGAATTTTTGGGCGAGCCAGCGTGCCTGCGACTCTGTATCAGACTGGTGAACCCCCAACAGCACGAGCGCGCCCTGCTCGATGCGCCCGACGATGCGTCCGTCCACCTCCACCTCCGCCCACCTAACTCGTTGCACGACGGCTCGCATCCTTGCTTTTCTCCTCCATCGGGCGGGAGACCGCCAGCACATCCTCGAGCGAAGCGAGCTTCTGCGTTATGGCGCGCAGCTCCTGGGCGCTGCGAATCTGCACCTGCATGTCTATCTGTGCCGTGAGGTTCGGCGTGCGCCGCACGCGCACATCGGCGATGTTGACGCCCGCCGTGCCCAGAATGGTGGTGATGTCCGCCAATACGCCTGGGCGATCCAGCGTCTCGAATCGCAGCGCGACAGGGTAGGTTTGGTCTTTTTGGGGCGACCATGTGATATGCATCACCCGTTCGGGTTCCTTCTCTTCGAGGGCGCGCAGGTTCGGGCAGGCGGCGCGATGGACGATAATCCCGCGCCCACGCGAGATGTAGCCGCGCAACTCGTCGCCTGGTAGCGGGTAGCAGCAGGTCGCGCGTCGGGTCATGTAGCCGTCCGCGTCTTCGATCTGCATCGCGCGCACTTCGCGTCCTGTCGCGCTGGGCGCAGGCGCTTCGGGGGTAGGGGCAGGGTGCGGCAGGCTTCTGAGGCGCTGCACAACCGCCTGCACGCTGGTCAAACCCTCGCCGATGCTTGCGTACAAATCGTCTTCCGCGCGGAAGTTCAACGCCTTCAGGATTTCGGGCAGCGCGTCGCGATAGGTTGTGAGGGGAATGCGCAGGCGCGCCAGCTCGCGTTCGAGGATGTCGCGCCCATGGGCGATAAACTCCGCGCGACGCGCCTCACGGAAGTAAGCGCGAATCTTGCTCCGCGCGCTGGAGGTGCGCACAATCCGCAGCCAGTCGTAGCTCGGTTGCGGCGTCTGGCGTGTGAGTATCTCCACCACATCGCCCGTGCGCAGCTTGTAATCCAGCGGCACGATACGCCCGTTCACCCGCGCGCCCGTGCAGCGATGCCCAATCTCCGTGTGAATGCGGTAGGCGAAGTCGATAGGCGTCGAGCCTTCAGGCAGGTCAATCAAGTCGCCTTTTGGAGTGAACACGAACACCTCGTCGGTCGCCATGTCACGGAAGACGCTGGTGAGAAACTCGAAATTGCTCTTGAAGTCGGTCAAATCGCGCAGTTGCTGCTGCAGGGAGGGGAGCTGGATGGGCTTCTGGTCGGTGCCCTCCTTGTAGCGCCAGTGCGCCGCCACGCCGTATTCGGCGACTTGGTGCATCTGCCAAGTGCGGATCTGGATTTCCAGCGTGCGCTCGTTGGGACCGATGACTTTGGTATGCAGCGACTGGTAGCCGTTCGGCTTGGGCGCGGCGATGTAGTCGTAGAACATCGAGGGGATGGGCTTCCAGAGTTCATGTACGATGCCCAGCGCCATGTAGCACTCTTCCACCGTGTCGGTCAGCACGCGCAGCGCAATCAGGTCATAGATTTGGCTGAAATCCAGCTGCTGTTGTTGCATCTTTCGGAAGATGCTCCACAGGTGTTTCGGGCGTCCCATCACATCGGCGCGTATGCCGCGCTCCCACAGCCGCTCCTTGAGCAGATGCACCAGTTGCAGTACCTCTTGCTGGCGTTCGGTGCGCGTTTGAGCCACCTTCTGACTGATGTCGCGGTACTGCTGCGGGTACAGGTACTTGAAGGCGAGGTCGTCCAGTTGCGACTTGATTTGGTAGATGCCCAAGCGGTGCGCGAGGGGGGCATAGACCTGCATGGTCTCCGTTGCGATTTGCACCTGCTTTTCGCGGGGCAGCGCGTCCAGCGTCTGCATGTTATGCAGGCGGTCGGCAAGCTTGATGACCATCACGCGCAGGTCCTCGGCGACGGCGACCAGCAGCTTGCGCAAGTTGTCGGCGGTCTTGGCGATGCTCATGCGCCGTCGGCTCGCCTCGTTGAAGATTTCCAGCTTGCGCTCGGAGTGGTGCAGCTTGCTGACCCCCTCCACCAGTTGGCGCACCGTCGCTCCGAAGCGTCGCTCCAACTCTTCGGGAGCGGTTGCTGTGTCTTCCAGCACATCGTGCAGCAGTCCTGCAATAACGGTGTTGACCCCCATCTGCAGGTCTGCCAAGATGTGTGCGACGGCGAGCGGGTGCGTGATGTATGGCTCCCCGCTTTTGCGTTTTTGCCCGTGATGGCGCTCCTCGGCGAACAGGTATGCCTCCACGAGGCGCGAGGTATCGGCGTCGGGCGCGTAGTCCCGAACCTTCTCAATCAGCGATTCGACCTGCTCAGGAAGTTCGTAATCCAGCGTCTGCATGCTACATCACGCGCATCACATCGATGTCGCGCTCATCGTCGCTGATGGGCGGGAGGGTCTGCAGCAGGCGTAGCTGCGCCTGTATCGATTCCTCGTCGCGGGCGAAGATGGGGTCGCCATTCTCGGTCGCCATCTGCCAGAGCATTGCGTCGCGCGGGGTAATCAGCATCAGGTCCAGGTAGTAGTCGGGGCTGACAATCGGGAGCAGGCGCGCCGCGAGTTGGCGCATGGTCTCCAGTTTGTCCTCGTGGGCGAGCGATTCGTCGAGCCACACGCCGAAGGTCGCGTCGCTTTGCATCACGCCTTCCGCGCGCACGGTGAACGCCAGCACCACCTCCACCGCCGCCATCTGCTCGAACACACTGACCAGCATCGGCACTCGCTCCGCAGGAATCGGCTCACGCCCCTCAGGACGCGGATCGTCCAAAAAACTGCGTTCGTCAGTCATGGTGAAAGGTCTCCGCAGGTAGTATACCTAAATTACGCGATTCGCGGCAGCGCGTTTGCAATTGCCCGTTCAGGTGTTGCTACCACATCGCCGATTCCTGCCTCAGCCTCGCGCGCGCAGCACGCGCCAGGCGAATCGAGGCAGGTTGCGCACCTTTTTGATTTTGCGTGGGTCTTGCATCAGTCGCCAGAGCCACTCGCCGCCGACGCGCTGGAGCCATTTGGGAGCGCGTTTGACCACCCCGCCGTACACATCGAAGCTGCCGCCGACGCCAATCATCACGGGCGCGCCGAGCCGATGCCGATGTCGCCACGCCCACTTCTCTTGGCGCGGCATGCCCATCCCGACCAGCAGCACATCGGGTCGCGCGGCGGCAATCTGGGCGACGATTGCAGGCTCATCGGCAGGGGTGAAGTAGCCGTGCTGCACGCCGACAATCTGCGCGTTGGGGTAGCAGGCGAGCAGGTTCTGCGCAGCGCGTTCCGCAACGCCAGGCGCCGCGCCCAGCAGGTAGAGCCGATAGCCCTTCTCGTGGCTCAGGCGCGTCAGATGCTCCACCAAGTCCACGCCCGACACGCGCTCTGGGAACGGCTGCCTCAGCCGCCTGCCCGCCCACAGCAGTCCGAAACCGTCAGGCGTTACCAGCGCGGCGCACTCCAAGAGAGCGCGAAACTCGGCGTCTTCCTGCGCAATCAGCACCGCGTTCGCATCGGCGGTAATCACCAGGCTCGGCTCCGCGCGGCGTATCAGCCCCTCGATGCACTCGAGCGTTTCGTCCATGCCGACGCGATGCACGCGCACGCCCAAAATCCGCGCCTCTTGCAACGGGGTCGCCCGCTCCTCCTGCAACACACGCTCCATCCGTCATGAAGATACCCGCTCGGCGTGCAAATGTGCTATAATAGAGCAGGGCGCGCCCCGAAAGGAGTTTGCCTATGCGAACGATTAGCGGAGTGATAGCGGGTTTTGTTTTGACGATGACAGTCTATGGGCAGGCGTTTGTCCATCAGAAGTTAGGTGAGGGCTTTACGCAGATTGGCAAGGGCATCCTCACGGAGAGCGGGTTGCCGTTCTGGTCGGCGGTCGCGTCAGGCAACAACTTGGACATCTTCAAGACTACAGGTAATAACAACTTTACTGCCTCTATCTTGGGGAGCAACCGCCTTGCTTCTCCAGTCGCGTACCATCCGACGGCGGGGCTGCTCTGGGAAGGGCAAGGGAGCGTGTTAGGGAGCGGCAACGCCGATGTGTTTGTAGAGACGACCAATGTCAGCGCGTCGGTGCTGGGGTCAGGGCGCACGGCGTTCGGCTTCGGGTTCACCAGCGCGGGGCAGCCTGTGTGGTACGGCGCGGGCAGCGCGAACAGCAATAACTTGGACATCTTTCTCGACAGCACGAACCTGACCGCTACGGTGCTGGGGAGCGGCTCGCGCGACGGCGTGCCGATGGCGTTAGTCAACGATCGGTTGCTCTGGGACGGTGCAGGACCTAATCTGGGTGTCAACCGCGATGTGTTCCGAACCGACTTGAACACGCTTGCTACAACGAACATTTCTCAGTCGCCGCTGGGCAGCAACCGTTTCGCGGTGGCTGCCGCGCTCAATAGCAACGGCGACGCGGTCTGGCACGGCAGCGGTTCCGCCACAGGCGACTACAACGATGTGTTCTTCAACAGCACGAATGTTAGCTTCCCCGTAATCGGCGGGGGCAACCTCAACAACCCACGCGATGCGGTCGCCTACGATGTGAGCGGGAACAACCTCATCTGGCAGGGGCGCAGTGCCGCCACGGGGCAGTTCTTCGACTCGTTCGTGACCACTATCAGCGGCGGCACGGTGAACATGAGCCAGTCCGTTCTGGGCGCAGGGCGCGAGAGCCAGCCCGTTGATGTGGAGGGTGCGTCCGTGCTTTGGAACGGCTTCGGCGACAATGTGGGCAACTACGATGTGTTCGTCACCCGTCCGGGCGTGACGCGCAACCTGAGCCAGCTGCAATTCGGCGGCGGCAACACGGCTGGCGTGCGGGAAGGGTATGGAATCGGCGTGTTCTCCAACGGCAACGCCTTCTGGCTCGGCAAGCACAGCTCCACGAACGCGAAGGTACACCTGTTCCACTACCGATGGAGCAGCAACAGTAGCACGAACCTCGTGCAGGAGGCGGTAAACCGCGACGCGGACGCTGTCTACCTCGCTCACAACAGCGCGGAACAGGTGCTATGGGCAGTCCCCACCAGCAGTGGTGCTTACGAGGTCTACCTCTCCACGCCGAACATCCCAACCACCTTGCAGGGCACGGTGACTATCCCAGGTTTCGCGGGCAACACGAACCAGATTGTGCTTACTATCCGCCAAAGAGACCCCTACACGGGGAATGTGGCAGCAACCCACACGGGCAACATGAACAGCGGCTTCACCTACTCGATTGCGGTAACGCCCGGCTTATACGATGAACTTCGGATTACTGCGCCGCGCTGCCTGGCGCGAAATATCCCCGGACTGCGCCGCTTGCTCGGCACGACGACAGTGGACTTCAGCCTGACGCTCGGCGATGTGAACGGCGATAACATCATCGACGATGCCGACTTGCTGGTGGTGCTGTTCGAGTTCGGAAACAGCACGAATGCGCCCGCCGATGTGAACGGCGATGGCATCGTGGACGATGCGGATCTGCTGACTGTGTTGTTCAACTTCGGCGCGCAGGGAGACTAACGATGCGCCTCAGCTGCGCCGCCTACTCCTTCCGAGAGGCTCTGACCAAGCGGGAGATGAGCCTCTCGGACTTTATCCGCCTCTGTGCCGAGCTGGGGCTGGACGGCGTCGAGCTGACAGGCTACTATTTTCCCGACACGAATCGCGCCACACTGAATGCTCTCAAGCGCGAATGCTTCCGCTACGGGCTGGCGATTTCGGGCACGGCGACACGCAACCACTTCACCCATCCCGACGCAGACTTTCGCAAGGCGGAGGTCGAGAAGGTCAAGCAGTGGGTGGACATCGCCGTCGCGCTCGGCGCGCCAATGCTGCGCATCTTTGCCGATCAGGGAATCCCGCGAGGCTATTCGGAGTCACAGGCGTATGAATGGTCGCGCGCCTGCATCGAGCAGGCGTTGCCCTATGCGGAGGCGCAAGGCGTTGTGCTGGCGCTGGAGACGCACTGGGGGCTGACCGCCGACGCCGAACGCACCCTGCGCTTCATCCGCGACCTCAAAAGCGACTACTTCGGCATCCTGCTGGACGGCGCGAACACCCGCGAGAACCACTACGAGATGATCGAGAAACTCGCCCCCCACGCCGTGAGCGTCCACGCCAAGACCCACGCGCGCAACGCCCGCGACGAGTTTTTCGAGCTGGACTACGAGCGCATTTTTCGCATCCTCAAAGCGGCGGGCTACAAGGGCTATGTCGCCATCGAGTACGAATACACGGAGCCTGCCGCGCCCGCCGTGAGCCGATTCGCCAAAAAGCTCCTCGCCCTGCGCGACCGAATGCGCTAAAATCGGCAGGAGTTTCTTCGTTCAGAGCGAACCCTTTCCACAGGAGGGCAATTATGCGAGCGTTGACAATACTGGCGACGATAGCGCTGTTATGCGTAGGGATACTGGCGCAGCAGAAACCCGCGCCAACCCCTATCAAGACGACCGTCGCCGCGTTGATTGAGAACCCAGACAAGTTCCATCGCAAGATGGTGCAGGTGGAGGGCGAGGTGGACGACCTGAAAAAGAAGACCTCGCGCATCGGCAACCCCTACACTACTTTCAAGCTCGATAGCGGCGGCAAGCAGGTGGTGGTCTTCTCTTACGGACACCTCAACATTCGGGAGGACGACGCCGTGGTCGTCGTGGGCAAATTCTACAAGGAGCGGCGCGTTGGGCGCAGCACCTTCAAAAACGAAATCGACGCGAGCCAGAAAGAGGGGGGAAGCGTACGAAAAAAAGAGTGATACCAACGAGCGATGACTACCGCCAGCAGGAAGCGTTCCACCGCTTGACCGACATCCTACGGTGCAAGTGGACAGTGGCGGTGCTGGACGCGCTGGGACGGGGAATCAACCGCCCTGGGCAGCTTTTGCGCACCTTGCCAGGACTGACGACGAAGGTATTGTACGAGCGCGTCCATAAACTGGAGCGATACGGCTTAGTGGAACGCCGAGCGTATCCCGAAATCCCCCCGCGCGTCGAGTACGAGCTAACAGAGCGCGGGCAGCGGCTCATCCAACTGATTCGGCAGATGCGGGCGTTCGCCCAAGAGTGGGTCGATGAAGCCGACGAAGAGGCAACCCTTACCGAAAGGTGAATACTTTCTTTTCGGTAAGCCTCTTGCGTCGCGATACGCCCATCAGGTAGAAATCCTTGCAGGAGGTAATGACCATGCGAGGATTTCTCATCGGAACCGCGTTATGCATCGTGTTAGGCGTGGCGGCGTTCGCAGGGCAGTCCAAAGCGCCAACGCCTGATAAACTGCCCGCAGGGTGGCGGAACTGGACTCACATCACGACGGGCGTTATTTACAGCGAGAAGCATCCGCTTTTCGGCGCGTTTGGCGGCGTACACCACATCTACGCCAACGCGGCGGCAGCGGAAGTCTATCGCAAGAACGGCAATAAGTATCCCGACGGCAGCCAGATTGTATTCGTACTGTACGAAGCGAAGGATGCCGACGGGATGTATGTCGCGGGCAAGAAGAAGGTCACTGCGCTAATGGTCAAGGATAGCCGCAAGTACCGTCAATCGGGCGGCTGGGGCTGGCAAGCGTGGGACGCCAACGGCAAGGCAATCGTTTCAGACCCCGTCGGGCAGTGCATGGGCTGCCACCAGTCGTCGCCGAACCGCGACTTGGTGATTAGCAAGTGGACGCCGTAGTGCGTGAATCGGGGCGGCGGCGCACCGTCGCCCCCTACAACGGCTCAAAGTGGCAACTGAAGTGGCGTAGAAACGGCGTCTGCCAAGTGATGCGGTAGCCGCGAAGCTGCTCGCGACGCCGATAGACCTCCAGAATCACCTCCACCACATAGTCCACATGGCTTTGGGTGTAGACGCGGCGGGGGATGGCGAGGCGCACCAGCTCGCGCGGGGCAGGCTGTTCCGCGCCCGTTTCGGCGTCACGCTGCGCGAACATCACGGAGCCAATCTCGCAACTGCGCACCCCACCCAGCCGATAGAGTTCCACCACCACCGACTGCCCTGGATACTGCAGCGGCGGGATGTGGGGCAGCATGCGTCCCGCGTCGATGTAGATGGCGTGTCCGCCCGGCGGCTGCACAATCGGCACGCCCTCCCGCGCGATATGCTCGCCCAAGTAGCTGGTGGAACGGATGCGGTACTGCAGGTAATGCTCGTCCAGCACTTCGCGCAGCCCGATTGCCATCGCTTCCAAATCGCGCCCCGCCAGCCCGCCGTAGGTGGGGAAGCCTTCGGTGAGAATCAGCAACTCGCGTTCCTGCTGGGCGAGCGCGTCGTCGTTCGTGCAGAGGAAGCCGCCGATGTTCGCCAAGCCGTCCTTTTTTGCGGACATCGTGCAACCGTCGGCGTAGGAGAACATCTCGCGGGCAATCTCCAGCGGCGTCTTGTCGGCGTAGCCTGGCTCGCGATGCTTGATGAAGTAGGCATTCTCGGCAAAGCGGCAGGCGTCGATATAAAACGGGATGCCGTGCTTGCGGCAGATTTGGCTCACGGCGCGGATGTTCGCCATCGAAGCGGGCTGCCCGCCCCCTGAGTTGTTGGTGAGCGTCATCATCACCAGCGGGATGTTCTCCGCGCCCACTTCGGCAATCAGCCGCTCCAGCGCGTCGGTGTCCATGTTGCCCTTGAAGGGGTGAGGCGTCGCGGTGTCGCTCAGTTCAGGGCAGGGGAGGTCTACCGCGCGCCCGCCAAGATATTCGATATTCGCCCGCGTGGTGTCAAAATGGGTGTTGTTCGGAATCACGCAGCCTGGCTTGCACACCAGCGAGAACAGAATCCGCTCCGCCGCGCGCCCCTGATGCACAGGAATCACATGCCGAAAGCCGAAAATCTCGCGTACCGTCTCCTCGAAAAAGTAGTAACTGCGGCTGCCTGCATACGATTCGTCGCCGCGCATCACGCCCGCCCACTGCTCGGAACTCATCGCCGAAGTGCCCGAATCGGTGAGCAGGTCAATTATCACATCGTCGGCGCGCACGAGAAAAAGGTTATAATGGGCGTCGCACAAGATGGCTTCCCGCTCCGCCTGCGTCGTAAGGCGTATCGGTTCGACGACCTTGATGCGAAATGGCTCGATAATGGTTCGAAAGGTCATCTGTCAGAGGGATGATACCCGCTTGCGACGCGCACTGCAAGTGCATCCCCCCGACAGATGTGTTCAAACCGCCTTCACCACTCCAGCACGCTTACGGACATCGGCGCGAATCGGTAGGTGATTCTGTCGCCGCGGCTGCTGATGGTGCGCACGCCCAGCGACTCACTGCGCGTGCTGTCCTGGGCTGCCGAGTAGAAGCGCACCGTGACTTGGCTGCCTGCGCGTAGCCCCTGCAATCGAATCTCGGCGTCTACGGACGTGCTGCGCATCTTGTTGACGACCATGATTCTGCCCTTGCCGTTGGGCGTGCGCACGGCATACACGGCGAGCATCGGATTGCTACTGACGCCGCGCACAAGGATGTCGCCTGGCTTAGCGAAGCGCATTATCAGCTGCGCCGCGAAGAAGGTCGGGTACGGCGTGTTCAGCGGGTCGCCCACGCCCGACGGATAGCCCGACGCCACTATCCCGTAGTCGCCCCAGTTGCGCCAGCCATACAGGATGGGCGAGTTGTTGTTATTCACTTCGGTGGAGTTATGCAAATCCCACCAAGCGTAGGCATCTGCGCCTGCCAAAATCGCTCGCGCCCACGAATCCGCCATATAGAGCGCGTTCACCATGCTGGTGGTCTGCTTGCCTGGGTTGTAGGCGACTGAGTTGTTCTCGGTGACGAAAATCGGCACAGTGTCGCCCGTCGCGCCCAGATAGTCGCGTAGAATCTGGCGCGTGCGGGAGATGATTTCGTCCCAAGTGCGTGGGTCATCCAGCAGGAAGGCGTCGTCCTCGCGTCCGGGCAGTTGCGGGTAGATGTGGATATCGAAAAAGTCGGGCATGACGCCGAGGCTGTTCAGCCGATTCAGCAGCACGGGCGTCCAGCCGTTGTGCGATTGCCCCGTGCGCGGGTTCGTGACGCTAAAGCGCTGGGGGAACTCGTGTTCGTTCGGCACGCCGACCACGCCGACCTTGATCGTGGGGTCTACGCCCTTCATGCGCGTGATAGCATCCTGCGTGAAATAGGCGTAGGTGTGCGCGTCGTGTCGGTGGGGGTGCGTGTCGTATTCCCATGAGCCGTAGTTCTCGTTGCCGATGGTCCAGTAGCGCACCCTGCCGTTGCGCTGGATGTTGGCGTACTGCACCCAGTCGGCGGCTTCTTGGGGCGTGCCTGAGCCGTAGTTGATGGTGATATTCTTCTCCGCGCCGACTTCGTTCGCCACGCTCAGAAAACCGTCCGTGTTCGTGCCGTAGGTTCCTCCATAACGGCGATTGCTATTATTGCGCCAGTCGTACTCGTTGGAAATCGAGCCGCCGGGATAGCGCATCATCCCAAAGCCTACCTGCCGCAACAACTGGCGGCGTTCGGGCGTGGTCAGATACCAGTCCCAGCAAGCGACATTGATGCCGCGCATCGGCTGGGTAATCGTGCGCCCTGTCGCATTGAAGTTGACCGTCACCGTCGCGCGGTTGCTGACATTCGCTCGCAGGAACCGAATATCGTCGATGTAGAAGGTGGGCACGCTCTGCCCCGAAAACTCGCGGAAGTGGATGCCCGTGATGCGGTCGCCTGGATTGACACCCAGTGCGCTCAGTGGAACCTGCACGCGCGTCCACTGGTTCGCAGGCAGGCTGCTGGCAAAATTAGAGACGGGCACCAGCGGACGGTCTACGCCGTCCACCTCCGCACGGATATGGAAACGCGGGTTGCCCGCGCTGCCCCCATGCACCCAGAACTCCAAATGCGTAAAGCCGTCCACCACAAAACCGCCTGGGTTTTTGAAAAAGATGGACGACCACGGGTAGAAGTCCACGCGAATCGAGCGTTGCCCCGTGCGCACAGGGTTCGTGTTCTGCATATCTCGGTTCGCCCACGACCAGTCTTCCCAGCGTCCTGCTGGGTAATCGCGATAAACGGCAGGATGTGCAAAATCGTCGGCATTCGCGCCTGCCATCAAGCCCGCTAACAACACGATGTACCAGCGCATCGTCTATCTCCTTCCTTGAAACGGTTCAAGGCACACTCTATTATAGCACAGGTGAGACGCGGGCGCGCGCAGCGTAAGGGCGTCGTGGAGGGTAAAATCTGTAAAGATTGCTGGAGGGGAACCGTTGAGCATAGTAAGGGAGGAGAGGGTACGGGAGTGGGGGGATTCAGCCTGCTCGCCGTTTTTATAAAGTCTGGTACGGCGATTGGTATGAGAAGCCTACCCGCTAACCACAAGGTCTGCTGGATCCATCTCCGCGCGGATGCCCCTCTGTGAGTCGTATGCCCCCTCATAGAGCGCGACGCCCAGCGTCGGGTCGTCTTGAATCAGCCCTTGCTGGCGCAGCGCATCTGCCTCGCGCCGATAGAGGTTCACTGTGTAGGCGTGCAGCCGTTGTCGCCAGATTCGGGGCAGCATGCCCCCCGCCTGCACTATCGCGCGCCCCTGCTGCAACAGCGCGTTCACGGCGTCGGGATTGTGCCCCATCACAACTACAGGGCAAGTATCGTCCCGTATGAGGCGGTACTTCTGCGCGACGGTTTCGAACTGGAAGCGCTGACGCGCCTGCTGAATATCCTCGCGGTCGAGCCGCACCCCCTGATAGAGCCGCTCGAAGTAGTCGCGGTAGGTGTCGGGCTGATGCAGGTCGGCGTTCGGCTGTTGGAGGCTGATACGCGCCTCATCCGTGCCAGTGCGGTACGCGCCGCGCGGGCTGCTGCCCTGCGCCAGGTCGAACACAATCACCTCGCCGCGCGGAAGCCGTCCCTCACGGTTGCACCGCCCCGCCGCCTGAACAATCCGATCCAGCGGTCCGACGGCGCGCATCACGACGGGAAAGTCCAAGTCCACCCCCGCTTCCACCACCTGCGTGGCGACCAGTCGGCACGGCTCGCCATGCTCCAGCCGACGCTTGACCTCCGCCAGCACTTCTCGCCGATGCGCAGGGCACAGCAGCGTGGAGAGGTGGAAGACGCTTGGCATCACATGCGGGTGTCGCTGGCGCAGCGCGTCTATCGTCGCCAGCGCGTCTTTGCGCGTGTTCAGCACGACCATCACCTGCTCCTGCGCAGCGATTTCGTCCGCCAGCCAGCCGTAATTGCGCGGCGTGAGGTCTACATGGTAGTTCACGCGCTTGAGCGTCTGGAAGTGCTGCGCGGGGTTGGCGACCACCTGCACGGGCGAGTTGACGAATTGGATTTGTCCGAGCGCGGGCTGTGTCGCTGTGCTAAGCAGCACCGTCGCGCCGTAGTCGTCGATGAGTTGCTGCAAGGCATGCACCGTCGGCTCCAGCAGCTCAATCGGTATTGTTTGCGCCTCGTCCAGCACAATCACGCTGCGCGCCAGCCGATGCACTTTGCGACAGCGCGACGGCAGGTTCGAAAACAGGCTCTCGAACAGCTGCACGAAGGTGGTCACAATCAGCGGGGCGTCCCAGTTCTCGCTGAGCAGGCGGTGTCGCTCCAGCGCGGTTTCGCTCAGGTCATCCACCTCCAGCGCGCTGTGATGCTCCAGCACAAAATTGTTGCCCAGAATCTGGCGGTACACTTCGGCGGTCTGGTCGATGATGCTGGTGTAGGGCAGCGCGACGATGACCCGTTCCAGTTCGTTGGCGAGCGCGTGCTTCAAGGCGAAGGCGAGCAGGGCGCGCGTTTTGCCTGCGCCTGTCGGCGCGGTGAGCGCGTACAGCCCAGGCTTGCCCGACGCTGCCTGTAGCGCGTCTTTGTAGACCGCTCGGCGCACAGCGTTCACGGGTGTCGGCGGCGCACTGGCGAGCAGGGCGTTCTGGTTCTGCACGAACTGTTGCCACAGGGCGTGTAGGTTGTACCCCTGCGGGCGTTGCGCGGCGCGTTGCGGGTCGAAGTGCGCCTCCGTGTCCAGAAAGTCGGCGTCCACCAAGCACGAGAAGAGCATCCGAACCAGCATCTCCGCCTGTAACGGGTCGTTGTGCCGCAGCCACGGGGGGAACTGCACCTGCGCAGGCGCGAGCGCGGGCATCGCCTGCAACGCGGGTTGCTCGGCTTGGGGCAGATCGGCGACTTGCTGCAGGCGCGCCTTCAAATCCGACAAGTCGGGCATCCCCGCGTGGTGTCCCATGATAGGGAAGGCGAGCAGCGGGCAGTGGCGCGCGGCATAGGCTGCCCCGTAGCGGGCGTGCGGGTGCGGCTGAGCGCGTGTGCCCTGCGCGCACGCCTGCAGGTACGCCTGAAACTGCGGGTGGAACTTGCCCATATCGTGCCACAGCCCCGCATAGTACGCCAACTCGCCCGCGCCGAACCGCTCGGCAAACGCGCGCGCCAGCTCTGCCGTCGCCTGCAGGTGCGCCTGCAACTCGTGCCACTGACCTGCACTGTTGGGAGTATGGGCGTAGGGCACGCGGCGATTATACCCCGATGCGCCGACCCGCCCCTGGGGGCGGGTGCAACATCCGCCGACAGGCGGATGCGCTGGAAGCTCGCGTCCGTTTCAATCCTCACCCGCCCCTGGGGGCGGGTGCAACCCGCTGGAAAGGGATCTTGGGCGACATCAGCCTGGATGTTTCAATCCTCACCCGCCCCTGGGGGCGGGTGCAACTTGGAGCAGTTTCTGCAGGACCCGGAGAACACGCTCAGCCGTTTCAATCCTCACCCGCCCCTGGGGGCGGGTGCAACATACGCGCTACACGATAGAAATAACGGAATACGCAGGTTTCAATCCTCACCCGCCCCTGGGGGCGGGTGCAACGCAACAGATCCTCAGCAACCTGGGCATCAATGACCTGGTTTCAATCCTCACCCGCCCCTGGGGGCGGGTGCAACGCGATGGTATCCGCCGCTCAAGGCGTGGGTGTTCGCCCCTGTTTCAATCCTCACCCGCCCCTGGGGGCGGGTGCAACCTATTAGATGTTGGAGACTTTTATGGCGGTTTGCCAGTTTCAATCCTCACCCGCCCGTGGGGGCGGGTGCAACTCCAGCACGCACGCATCTGGACACAACTGCTGATTGTTTCAATCCTCACCCGCCCCTGGGGGCGGGTGCAACGCCGAGGCTATCCTATTAGGAAAAGTACCCGACGCGTTTCAATCCTCACCCGCCCCTGGGGGCGGGTGCAACGGCTGGAAGAGAAGCGAGCTTGTGAAATCGAGCTGTTTCAATCCTCACCCGCCCCCAGGGGCGGGTGCAACCGTTATGTACCATGTTAACAACCGTTATGTACCATGTTAATTAACAACCGTTATGTACCATGTTAACAAGCCCTTTGGATGTGTTTCAATCCTCACCCGCCCCTGGGGGCGGGTGCAACATGAGCAGTATCGCCCCAAGCGCAATCAAGTGTGCGTTTCAATCCTCACCCGCCCCTGGGGGCGGGTGCAACCAGCTCACAGTCCTGAGC